>NZ_LZMK01000421.1:0-122199 GCF_001665865.1 Nocardia sp. 852002-20019_SCH5090214
CGACCAGGTTTACGGTCAGCGCGATCACAAAGGCGGCGCCGGCGCTGCGCCCGGCCGACCTTGCTCAGCCGAGGTGTTCGCGCAGGTAGGCGAGGTCCTCGGCGACGCCCTCGGCCGGTGTTTCCAGCACCACGGGTGCGTCGGCGGTCCGGCACACCTCGGCGAGCAATTGCGGATCGATGGTGCCGTCGGCGAAGTTGGCGTGCCGGTCGGCGCCGGAGTTGAAGTCGTCGCGCGAGGAGTTCAGATGCACCAGATCGATGCGGCCGGTGATCGCGCGGATCCGATCGACCACGCCGACCAACTCCTCACCACCCGCCCAGGCGTGGCAGGTGTCGAGGCAGAAGCCCGCGCCGAAGTCGCCGACCGCATCCCACAGCCGGGCGATCGAATCGAAATGACGTGCCATGGCGTGATTACCGCCGGCGGTGTTCTCGATGAGGATCGGCACCGCGAACCCGCCTTTGTCCTGCTGGCGCTCGAACAGCTTGCGCCAGTTGACGATTCCGGCCTCGATCTCGGCATCCGAACGCACGTGCCCGCCGTGCACGACCAGGCCGAACGCGCCCAGATCGGCGGCGGCCTGCGCCTGCTGCGCGACCGCGTTGCGCGAGGGCATGCGCAACCTGTTGTTCGTACTGGCCACGTTGATCTGATAGGAGGAATGCACCACCACGTCGATGGGGCTGGATTTGATCTCCTCCGTGCGCGGATGCGGCTGCGGTTTGTCCCAGCCCTGCGGATCCACGACGAACATCTGGATGACGTCGGCACCCAATCGCTCGCCGAAGCCGATCGGATCACTGTCTTGACGGACGTGTGCTCCAATACGCATGGCAGAGAGCGTATCGGTAGGCACCGACAGCCCGCAGCGACAAGCGGTGACCCGTTGTTCACGCGGGCCGGCGGCCCCGTCGATCGAGAATGCCGGTTCCGGTGGACTGCTATGGTTTCGGGGATTCCGGCACGGGAAGTGGGAGCGGGGCATGCTGGCCAACGGTGATGTGTTCGCGGGCTACGTCATCGAACGACTGTTGGGCCGCGGCGGTATGGGGCAGGTCTATCTGGCCAAACACCCGCGGTTGCCGCGGATGACCGCGCTGAAGTTGCTCAACCGCGAGATGGTCGCCGATCCGGAGATCCGGGCCCGCTTCGAGCGCGAGGCCGATCTGGTCGCCCAACTCGATCATCCCAAGGTCGTCACGGTCTACGATCGCGGCCTCGAGGACGGTCAGCTCTGGATCTCGATGCAGTACATCGACGGTATCGACGCCGCCAGTGTGGACCCGAAGAAGCTGCCACCCGAGCGGGCCGTGCAGATCATCGCCGAGGTGGCCGAGGCGCTGGACTACGCGCACGGCAACGGGGTCATGCACCGGGATGTGAAGCCCGGCAACATGTTGCTGGCCCGTTCCACCGGAGGCAAGGGCGAGCGGGTGTATCTCACCGACTTCGGCATCGCCCGCCTGCGCGACGACGGCGGTCACCTCACCCAGACCGGAACCTTCACCGCGACCCTGGCCTATGCCTCACCCGAACAGCTCACCGGCGCGCCGCTGGACGGCAGTTCGGACCAGTACTCACTGGCGTGCAGCCTGTTCTGGCTGTTCACCGGCCGGGGACCGTTCAACGCGCCGAATCCGGCGGCGGTGATCCGCGGCCATCTGCAGGGGCCGCCGCCCGCGCTGAGCAGTGTGCGACCCGGCCTGCCCGCGAGCCTGGACGCGGTCCTGCTGAAGGCGATGCAGAAGCGTGCGGGCGACCGATTCGGCAGCTGTGCGGAGTTCGCCGCCGCCGCCCGCCAGGCGTTGTCCCCGGCCAGTGCGCCGCGGATGCCGACGGTCGGGCGCCCCTACACCGGTCCGCCGATGCCGACGACGGGCCGGCCGGGCACCGGGCCGGGACAGCCGGTCGTGCATCGGCCGGCGACCGGTCCGTCGATGCCGCACGCGGCCCGGCCCCAACCGATGCCGCACCACGGGCCCGTGCCGCAGCCGTATCCCGCCACCGCCGCGCGTCCGGCGAATCAGCCGCAGCCGTACGGAGCCTCCGGGCAGTACAACCAGTACAACCAGCCTTACGGACAGCCGCCGCCGGCGCCGATGCAGCCGATGCGACCGGTCCCGGCGCAGAACACATCGAATACCGGGCTCATCATCGGCATCATCGTCGGCGCGGTGGTGCTGCTGCTGGTGGTTCTGGTTCTGCTGGCTGCGCTCTCGAGTTGACCCGCGCCCGCCACCACAGGTAGGGGCCGAGGCACAGCGCGAGCCAGATCAGCCCGATCGACCAACCGGCCAGCACGTCGGTGGTCCAGTGCACGCCGAGATAAATCCTGGTCAGGCCGATCATCACCGCGAACAGTGCCGCGACCGCGACCGCGGCGACGCGGGCCATCCGGCCGCACGGCGAGAGCACGACCATGGCGGCCAGCACCCCGACCACCGCGGTACTCCCCAAGGTGTGACCGGACGGGAACGACGGACTGGTCTCGGTGACCAGCTGATCGATCGCGGGCGGCCGGTGCCGCCCGATAGCCGACTTCAGCACGGCACCGATCACCGCTGTCCCGACGCCCACCGCGGCCGTGGTCAGCAGCCGCGCCCACTGCCGCCGCACGCCGAACCAGGCGCAGGCCACGATGGTCAGGGCCGTCATCGCGGCGACGCCGCCGAAATCGGTGAGTGTCCGCATCACCGGGTTCAGCCAACCGATGCGATGGTCGATCACCCAGTCGGTGACGGGTTCGTCGATGCGGGTGATGCCGCCACCGTCGATCGCGTCGTGGGTGAGTTGTGCGGCGAGGCCGAGGACCACCGCCGGCAGAAGCAATCGGGCGGCCGAAATCCAGCGCAGAAGGCCGTACTGCGCCAGCGCGATCCCACCGACGAGCATCAGCAGGACCGGGGTGAGCGCAGCCATGCGCACGAGGATAGGTGCGCGGAAGCTCGGCGCTGCGGGATCCCCGGCGGGGCCCGGGAAATGCGCCCCAGGTATTGGGGGGAAATCCTGATGGCGCCCGCACGCCGGTTTGGCCAGACTGGAGACCATGACTGCCGATGCCCTGGGCACCGAACCCGCCGCGGCGACCACGCTCGCGGCCCGCGCCACCGACCTGACGAAACTGTACGGATCCGGAGACACCCAGGTCCGCGCCCTCGACGGGGTTTCGGCCGATTTCGCCCAGCGGGAGTTCACCGCGATCATGGGCCCGTCCGGCTCCGGAAAATCGACGTTGATGCATTGCCTGGCCGGACTGGACAGCGCCACCTCCGGCACGGTGTGCATCGGCGACACCGCGCTGACCGGTCTGTCGGACAAGCAGATGACGCGCCTGCGCCGCGACCGCATTGGCTTCGTCTTCCAGGCGTTCAACCTGGTGCCGACGCTGACCGCGCTGGAGAACATCACCCTGCCGCTGGATATCGCGGGCCGCAAACCCGATCAGGAGTGGCTGGACACCGTGATCGAACGTCTCGGTCTGGGGGACCGCCTCGACCACCGGCCGAGTGAGTTGTCGGGCGGGCAGCAGCAGCGTGTCGCGTGTGCGCGGGCGCTGGTCGGCCGGCCCGACATCATCTTCGGCGACGAGCCGACCGGCAACCTCGATTCGCGGTCCTCCGGGGAGGTGCTGTCGATTCTGCGGGCGGCGGTCGACGAATTCGGCCAGACGGTCGTGATCGTCACGCACGAACCCCATGCCGCCTCCTACGCCGACCGCGTGATCTTCCTCGCCGACGGGCGCATCGTCGACGAATTGCGGGATCCGACAGCGGAGTCGGTGCTGGACCGCATGAAATCCCTGGAGGCATAGCGCCATGGCTGGATCGCCGATGCGCAAGGTGGCCTTGCGTAATCTGGCCGCGCACAAGGTGCGGCTGGCGCTGACATTGCTCTCGGTCGTGCTCGGAACCGCCTTCGTCGCAGGCTCTTTCGTCTTCACCGACACCCTGCAGCGCACCTTCGACGGCATCTTCGCCGACCAGGCCAAGGGCGTCGACGTACGGGTGGAGCCGAAACACAGCCAGTCGCTGGGTGTTCCGAACGACCTGGTCGCCAAGGTCGCCGCGACCGACGGCGTGCGCGCGGTGGCGCCGGCGGTGCAGGGACCGATCGTTCTGCTGAAGGACGGGCATGCGGTGCAGACGGGCGGCGCGCCGAGCTGGGGCCGGTCCTATCTGCCGCCGGACAAGGCGATCGCCGACCCGGAGCATTTCGTCGACGGAGTGGCGCCGGTGACACCGGGGCAGATCGCGATCAATTCCGGTGGGGCGGACCGGGCCGGATTGCACGTGGGTGACAAGGCCAAGGTGCTGATTCCTTCCCGCGGCACCATCGATATGACCGTCAGCGGCATCTACACCGTGTCCTCGGACACCGGCGGATTCATCGGGCTGCTGTTCGACGACGCGCAGGCCCGGGAACTGTTCACCGACGGAGCGCATGTCGCCTACGTGGATGTGGCCGCGGTGCCCGGGGTGTCCCCGGATACATTGCGCGACCGGATTGCGAAGGTGGCGCCCGATTACAAGGTCATGAACGGCGATCAGGTGCGCGCCGATCTGAAGGCCCAGGTCGGCAACGCGCTGAAATTCGTCAACTACTTCCTGCTCGCCTTCGGCGCGATCGCGCTGCTGGTCGGCACCTTCATCATCTACAACACCTTCTCGATGATCGTGGCACAGCGATTGCGGGAGCTGGCGCTGTTGCGAGCGGTCGGGGCCGGGCGGCGTCAGGTCGGCTTGTCGGTGGTGGCGGAGGCCTTCGTCATCGGCCTGATCGGCAGTCTGCTCGGACTGGCCGGCGGCATCGGGCTGGCGTTCGGGCTGTCCGCGCTGCTCAACGCCTTCGACCTCGGACTGCCCACCGGAACCATGCAGGTCTTGCCGCGGACCGTGCTGACGGCGATCGGCATCGGCCTGGTGGTGACGGTGGCCAGCGCCTACGCACCCGCTCGGCGGGCGGCCAAGATTCCGCCGGTGGAGGCGATGCGCGAGGAGTTCGCCTCGGTCGGTGAATCGCTGCGCGTGCGCACGCTGATCGGTGCGGTCCTGGCGGTGATCGGTGTGGTGCTGGTGGTGCTCGGGGCCCGCAACACCGGCGGCAATGCCGCGGCCACGGTCGGAGTCGGCGCGGCCGCTTTGATTTTCGCGGTCCTGTTCGCCTCACCGGCATTGTCGCGACCGGTGGTCGGAGCGCTGAGCCTGCTGGTACGTCCGTTCGGCTCGATCGGCGCGATGGCGCGCAACAACGCGATGCGCAACCCACGCCGCACCGCCGCCACGGCGTTCGCGCTCACCTTGGGGCTGATGCTGGTCTCGGCGATCGGCATGCTCGGCGCCTCGGCGAAGGCCAGTGTCGGCGAACTCGTCGACAAGGGTGTGAACGCCGACTACGTCCTGGCCGGGCCGCAGATGATCGGTGTGCCGCTGGGCGCCGCGGAGGCGGCGCGCTCGGTCCCCGGGGTTTCCGACGTGGTGGCCTTCCGCGGGGTCGCGCTGCGGGTGGGCGACGACCAGGTCACCGGCACCTCGCCGGACGCGCCGATGGGGCAGGTCCTGCGCTACGACATCCGCCACGGCACCGACAACCTCACCGGCGACTCCCTGCTGGTGTCGGAAACCGAAGCGGGCAAACGCAATTGGCATGCGGGTGACCGCGTCGAGGTCACCAGTGTGGACAACAAGAAGTTCTCGGTGACCGTCGCCGGCATCTATGCCGACAGCCAGCTGCTCGGCCCCCTGGTGGTGGCGCCGGACCTCTACAACCAGGTGATGCCGGTGGCGTTCCGCACCGACCTGATCGTGCTGGTCAAGGCCGCGCCGGGCGACGACGTCGCCGCGATGCGGGGCAACCTGGAGAAGGCGACCGCGTCCTACGTGGTGGTGCAGGTGCAGGACCGCGAGGAATTCAAAGGCGCACAGGGCAAACAGATCAACACCATGCTCGCCATCCTCTACGGGCTGCTGGCATTGGCGGTGGTGATCGCGATTCTCGGCATCGTGAATACGCTCGCCCTCTCGGTCGTCGAGCGGCGGCGCGAGATCGGCATGCTCCGTGCGGTCGGCATGCAGCGCCCACAGGTCCGGCGCACGATCTATCTCGAATCCATGCTGATCGCGGTCTTCGGTGCCGTGGTCGGGGTGGTCCTCGGGCTGGGACTCGGCGTCGGATTCCTGCGCACGCTGTCGGATCTGGGGTTGAGCACGATCACCGTGCCGTGGGGCCAGATCGTGGGCATGTTGATCGGCTCGGCCGTGGTCGGTGTGCTGGCGGCGCTGTGGCCGGCCGTGCGCGCCGCGCGCACACCACCGCTGGCGGCGATCGCCGATCTGTGACGGTGAGGGTACGGCCGCTGAGCGCCTGCGCTCAGCGGCCGTACCCGGATCACGCTCAGACGCAGTACTGGCAGACGCCGCCGGCAGGCAGCTGGATGAAGCACTGCGAGCAGACCGCCGGCCGCGGCTCGGAAGTCTTCTCCTCCTGTGCCATCACGGTTTTGGTCGCGCTGCGACCGCGACGGCGCGCGTCCACCTTCGGCGTCAGCGGCGGAACGCCGACCTCGGCGGGCATCTCCGCGCCGTAGTGCTGATAGCACTGCCAGCGGGCGTAGGCCGCATGCAGTTCGAGATCGTCGGGAATCGGCAGACCGGCGAGTTCGAGCACGTACTTGTAATCGTCGCCGACGGTGTGGTTCTGGCGTACGCACAGCGCGGTCAGCGGCGGCTCACCGGCGCCGTGGCAGCGCCGCGCGACCTTCCGCAGAATCGCGGCCATCCAGGTGCGTGTCGGCGCCTCGGTATGCACCCCGGACACGTCCTGAATCCGTTCGGCCAACTCGTTCACAGTGATGAAATGCCCGTATCCGGTCGCGGTTTCGGCCAGTTCGGCATGTGCGGCCAATGCCCAGGCCACCGCCGCCTCGCGAAATGACACCGCAGTGCCGTCACCTACCCGCCATGCTCCTGCCGTCGTGGCCACGGAATTCTTCAACACCGGTCCAAGTTATCGCGTCGATTTCCGCGCCGGCGCGCGGCCCGCCGAACTGCGCGGCCCGTACGGAGGAAATCGGCCGTACCCCGCCGAGAACAGCAGGTAGTCGCCGCGCGACTGTGCTGCCGGTGAGAGTTGCGGTCCGGCAAGACCTTTCGGTGGCGCCGGACACGGGCGCCGGTCGGGTGATCATCGGCGGCTCGCGTTGGATCGGGCCCAGGTCGCCACGTCGCCGCGGTCGAGGGCCACCGACAGCAGGTCGGGAAAGCGGTCGGGAGTGCACGCGAAGGCGGGCACTCCGAGCGCGGCGAGCGCGGCGGCGTTGTCGTGGTCGTAGGCCGGGGCGCCCTCGTCGGAGAGCGCGAGCAGTACCAGGACCTGGACGCCCGCCTCCTTCATCGCCGAGATCCGCCGCAACATCTCGTCGCGAATTCCACCCTCGTACAGGTCGGAGATCAGGACGAACAGCGTGTCGGCCGGACGGGTGACGAGTTGCCCGCAGTAGGCGATGGCCCGGTTGATATCGGTTCCGCCGCCGAGCTGTGTGCCGAACAGCACATCCACCGGATCCGACAGTTGCTCGGTGAGATCCACCACGGCCGTGTCGAAGACCACCAGTGAGGTCTTCAGCGAGCGCATGGAGGCGAGTACCGCACCGAAGACGGAGGCATAGACGACGCTGGCCGCCATGGACCCCGATTGGTCGATTGCGAGCACCACCTCCCGCCGAACAGCCTGCGCCTTGCGCCCGTATCCGACCAGTTGCTGCGGCACCACCGTGCGGTGTTCGGGCAGATAGTGGGCGAGGTTGCGGCGAATCGTCCGATCCCAGTCGATATCGCGCAGCCGTGGCCGCGACACCCGCGCCGCGCGGTTCAGCGCACTGGACACCGCGGCCACGGTGCGCGCGGCGAGCCGGCGTTCGATGTCGCGCACCACCTTCTCGACCACGACTCGTGCTGTGGCGCGGGTGGTTTCGGGCATCATGCGGTTCAGGCTGAGCAGGGTGCCGACGAGCTGGACGTCGGGTTCGACCGCCTCGAGCAGTTCGGGCTCGAGCAGCAGTTGCGTGAGTTGCAGCCGGTCGATGGCGTCGCGTTGCATGACCTCGACCACCGTCGACGGAAAGTAGGTGCGGATATCGCCCAGCCAGCGGGCGACCTTCGGCGCCGAACCACCCAGGCCGGCGGCGCGCTTGTCCGACGGCGCGTGCTCGTCGCCGTTGTAGAGCGCCGACAGCGCCCGGTCCATTGCCGCGTCCTCGGCGGTACCGAGCCCGCCCAGCCCCGCCTCGGCGGGAGCGCCGAGGACCAGTCGCCAGCGCCGGGCCTGCACCTCATCCGATTCGATATGGGTCATCGTCGGCTCCTCTCGGCTCGAATCATCGTGCGCCCGCCAGAATTTCGGTCGCCGCGTGCAGGGCCAGCACGCCGCGGGCGGCGTCCGGCCCGGAGTGGTCGCGCTGCGGCGCGGCCGCGGGCGTGCCGTCCCGGACGGCTCGGGCGATGGCCTGTCGTTCTCCCGCCTCGAAAGCGCCGAAGGTGCGCCGCAGCAGCGGCAGGGTCGCGACGAATTGCTCCTCGTCCAGCTCGCGCAGCCAGGAGTCGATGCGCCGCAACAGGTCTCGGTCGTGGACGAGCAGCAGGCCACGCCCGCCCAGGAAGCCGTCGATCCACGCCGCCTTCTCGGCCGGGCTGTGGCCGATCGACAGGGCCGCCGACAGCCGACGCGCGGCCTCGGCGTCGGCGATGATTTCCGCATCGCAGAGCAATCGAACCGCGCGGCCCACCAGCGCCCCGTGCACATCGTCGCGGTCGGCCACCAGGCCCAGTGCCGCCAGCCAGGACCGGGTGGCGTCCGCATCGTCACGGGTCGCGATGGCGACGTGGGTGGCGTCGATCAGGCCGCGCAGTTCGGTGGCGGCATCGGTGTCGAGACCGGTGGCGGCGCCGGGCAACCCGGCGCAGATGCGCAGGAGCAGGCCGTCGGCGACTCGCGCCAGCGCGCCGAGGTCGGTGCTGCGGACGTCGCCGTAGCGCAGGGTGCGGATCAGTCCGGGCAGTGCGGCCAGCAGGTGCGTGACGTCGTGATCCAGCGCGGCCACCGCCTCCAGGCGAGCGACCAGACGGTCCACCGCGCCGCCGAGGTCGGCCAGGAGCGCGGTCTCCAGGGCCGCGCTGATATCGGCGACCGTGGCGTCGGAGGCGCCGGCGCGGTCGAGGATCTTCGCCTCGGCCGCGGTGCGGATGGTTGTGCCCCAGCGCGATGCCTCGATGACCGCGACCGACAGGCCCGGTTCCCACCGCAGCGCCCACGATTCGCGGAAGGTGCCGGTATTGCGGACCTCGCCGGTGACGGGTGTGCCCCAGTCGATTCCGAGCAGTCGCAGCCGATGTAGCAGATGTGACCTGGCCACATCGCGGTCCTTGCGCAGATCGAGGTCCAACTGCTGGGCCAGAGCCTGCTGTTTGAGCCGCAGGGTGCGCGCCTGCGCGCGCAGGTCGGCATCCAGCGGGACGGTCGGCGTGCTCTCGGGCACCGAACCGAGCGCCTCGCCGACCACCAGTTCGTCGCTGACGAACCGCAGCATCGACTCGTCGCCGTCGCAGAGCACCGACCGCGTGGCATCGGTGACCTCGGACAACCCCGGCGCGGGACGACCACGCAGCGCGGCCAGAGTGTCGGCCAGTCGCACCGACTCGATGATGTGCGCACTGGAAACCGGCAGGTCACGGGCGCGCAGCGCGCCGGCCACCCGGGTGAACCAGCGGGCGATCGGGTCGTCGATCCGTGTGAACAGGTGGTGGTACCAGCCGGGCGAGGTGATGCCCGCGCCGTATCCGGACGAGCCGGCCAGCCGCGAGTGGGTCCACGGCACCCAGGTGAGCGTGGCCTTCACCTTCGGCAGACCCTTGAGCAGGCGGGAATCGGCCGCCGCCGGACCGAGTTTGCCCGCCAGCGCCGGGGCGTGCCACGCCCCGCAGACCACCGCGATCCGGCGCGCACCGCTTTTGAGCGTCCGGCGGATGACCTGCCGCATATACGCTTCGCGCTGCAAGGTGCGCAGGTCGATGCCACCGGGCAGGAGCTCCGTGGGCGCGGATGAATCCTGCTGTGGCGCAGTATCTTCCGTGTCGAAGGCATGTGTGGCGTGCCGATCGAGGTCGGACGGTGGCGGCGGGTCGGCTCCGGGATCCGTCTCCGACGCCGCCCGGGCAGGACCGTCTCCGGCCGCGGCGCGCAGTGCGCCCATGGCCTCGGTGATGGCCTCGAAGATGTCGGTGCCGTCCCCGGTGGGATTCGACGACGATTCGATGACGGCGTCCCACCACCGCTCCGGATCGTCGTATCCGCCCGCGGCGGCCAGCGCGGCCAGCGGATCACCGCTGTCACCCGGCTCGGTGTCGAGGGCGAGGGTGTGGGTGGCCGGAAGATCGCAGAAGCTCACGGGGACAGCGTGTTCGGACGCGTACCGCAGCGCCTGCCATTCCGGGGAGAACACCGCGAACGGCCAGAAGGCGGCTCGCGAAGGTTCGTTCGGAGCGTAGGCCAGCAATGCCACCGGCGGTTCCATACCGTCGGCGGCGACGTAGGCGACCAGCGGGTCGGCATCGGCCGGGCCTTCGATGAGGATCGCATCCGGGCGGAAACGTTCCAGCGCCCAGGACAGCGAGCGCGCCGACCCGGGACCGTGGTGGCGGATGCCGAAGATCCGGGTCTGCGGCTCGTCGAGCGCGACGGCGTCGCCGCTCACCCGTGCACCTCGCGGCAGGCGCGGTAGAAATCGGACCAGTCGGGGCGTTCGCGGACGACGGCCTCGAGGTACTCGGTCCACACCACGGCATCGGCGACCGGATCCTTGATCACCGCACCGAGGACCGCACCGGCGACATCGCTCGCGCGCAACACCCCGTCACCGAAGTGCGCCGCGAGCGCGATGCCGTTGGTGAGCACCGAAATCGCCTCTGCCGTCGACAACGTGCCCGAGGGCGACTTCAACTTGGTCCGGCCGTCCTCGGTGATGCCGGAACGCAGTTCGCGGAACACCCGCACCACCCGCCGCACTTCCTCGGCCGCAGCCGGAATCGGCGGCAATTGCAGTGCGGCGCCGAGCTGTTCGACTCGGCGGGTCACGATCGCGACCTCGTCGTCCTCGCCCGCGGGCAGCGGCAGCACCACGGTGTTGAACCGGCGGCGCAGCGCGGAGGAGAGTTCGTTGACGCCGCGGTCGCGGTCGTTGGCGGTGGCGATGACGTTGAAGCCCTTGGCCGCCTGCACCTCGATACCGAGTTCGGGCACCGGCAGCGTCTTCTCCGACAGCACCGTGATCAGGGCGTCCTGCACGTCGGAGGGAATGCGGGTGAGCTCCTCGACGCGGGCGATCGCACCGGTGCGCATCGCGGTCATGACCGGTGAGGGCACCAGTGCGCCGGCGCTCGGCCCTTCCGCGAGCAGGCGCGCATAGTTCCAGCCGTACCGGATCGCCTCCTCGGCGGTTCCGGACGTTCCCTGCACCAGCAGGGTGGAGGCGCCGCTGATGGCGGCCGAAAGATGTTCGGACACCCAGGTTTTCGCGGTGCCCGGTACGCCGAGCAGCAGCAGTGCCCGATCGGTCGCCAGCGTCGCGACCGCCACCTCCATCAGCCGGCGCGGTCCGACGTATTTCGGGGTGATCACGGTGCCGTCGGGCAGGGTGTCGCCCAACAGGTAGGTGACCACCGCCCAGGGCGACAGCCGCCACGACGGCGGCCGCGGACGGTCGTCGACCTCGGCGAGGACTCGGAGTTCGTCGGCGTAGGCCTGTTCGGCATGGGGACGCAGCAGGTCGGCGGGTGGGTTCTGGGTGGTGGTCATGCCAGCTCCTCGAGCATCAGGGTGCGTTGGGTCAGATCGTCGCCGAGGCGGTCGAAGGCGCTCTGCCAGTAGGGGTCCGTACAGCGGCGGGCGGCGACGGTCACCGCCGCGACCGCGCGGACCGGGAAGTTGATCGCGGCACTGCGCAGCAGCGTGCGATAGGAGGCGGGGGACAGCCCGGCCGCGCCGGGACGGGCGGCGGCCAGATGGGCGCGATCGAGCAGCAGCCGGACCAGGTGTTCGGCCAGCGGCTGCGGCCACGGCCGCGGAAGCGCCGAGACGAGCAGTTCGAGTTCGGCCAGCCAACTGCTGTCCAGGCCGCACAGGTACCGCACCCGCCGCTCGATCGGCAGCAGCGCGAACAACCGCTGTCGCAGCCGCGGATCCGCACCCAGGGTGGGCGTGGTCGTCAGCACCTCGAACAGCGGAATCGCCCAGCGGGAATCGCCCTGTGCCAGAGCCGCTTCCGCCCATCCCGCGGCGACCGGCCCGAGGATGTCGTCGGGCAGCCCCAGCGCCGTGGCGGCCTCCGCGGATCCGCACAGCTGCTCCCAATGTCGCAGCGGGGTGGCGGCGATCAGGCGGCGCAGCCGTTCGGCATCCACGTCCGCCCCGCCGTCGCGGCGGTAGGCCACCGGGTCGAGCCGGTCGGCGAGTCCGTCGCGGCGAGCCGCGTCGTCGAGGTCGTGCGGCAGATGCGCCTCGAGCCGGCCGGACCGGACGGTCAGCCACCGGCCGGCGCGCTCGCGCATCCGTTCCGCGAAGGCCGAATCAGGCAGGTGGGCAAGGAGATCGGCGGCCGTGCGGCGAACGTCGGGCCGCGCGTCGTCGAGCGCCGATTCGAGCAGTGGCTCGTCCTCGGGCCCGACTCCTGCGGCCAGTACCGCCAGCAGTTCGGCCCGGCCGCGCGCCGGCTCCCGGCTCCAGGTTTCGGCGAGGGCCTGCCGGGCGGCCGCGGCGTCGCGGGCGCGCAGGGCTTCCAGCCAACTTCGGCGTTCGGCAGGCCGGCCGTGCGTCCACACCTGGGGATCGTCGTCACCGGTCCGCAGCAGCGGTCGCCAGCGTGGATGCAGCGCCGCCAGCCACCGCCCCCGAGCGCCCGCCAGGCGCATCAGCGGAACCCGCAGGGCGGCTTGGCTTCTTGCTGCCTCGAGGAGTGTGGCGCAGAGTGCGTCGGGTGCCCGCCGGTCGCCGGGCAGCGCGGCCTCGAACCATTCGGCGAGCATCGGTGAGCCGTCGGCCAGCAGGTGGTGCAGCCGCTGTGCCGCTGCCCGCGGCAATGGGGCGCGATCGTCGTCGGCGGCAGGGACCGGCAACTCGGCTCGGGCCGGTGGCACCCCGCCGCGGTGATACAGCTCCTGGAGCGCCACAGCCCCCAGCACGGCATGTTCCGGAGTGTCGGCGCGCGCGGCCGAAGTCACCGCTTCGGCCAGTCCGCCGGGATCGAGGGTGCGGCGGGCGGTACCCAGCAGCGCAACCGGCACGATCGGCTCCGACGAGGCCGGGACGGCGGTGCCGGGGGTCGGTACCCCCAGAAGTGATTCGGTCTCGACCCCGACGAGTTCGCCGGCCACCAGAGCGGAGACCGGGACCAATCCGGCCGCGGTCCATTCACCGATCACCGTCAGCGGATGACCGCCCGACAGTCCGATCAACTGCCACGGCACCTCGGCGGTCGCGGCGATGGGCACCGCCGTGCCGTCGGGCTCGGCGAGATACCAGCCGGCGGTTCCCGGGCTCGGCACCACGTCCGCCAGCAGCATCGGCCACCCACGCAACCACGGATCGGCGCCCAGTGCCCGCGCGTGAGCGTCGAGCTGTCCGGCGATGGACGCGGACTCCGAGACGATGGTGGTGAACGGTTCCGGCTCGCCGTGGCGCACGCCCCACACCGCGCGCAGCGGCATCGCCCCCGAGTAGTAGTGCAGGTCCGCCTCGACCATGGTGCCGGGAATCGGCAGCTCGCCCGCGAAACTCGCACTGCCGAAGCTGTGGTCGAGGATATGTGCCCAGCGTTGGGTGTCCCGGCCGAGCAGCAGAGTGCGGCGGGTGAAGACCCGTTCCTCCTCGGTGATCCGCACCCCGAGCACCATCCACCGGTCGCGGATCGCGGGCTCGCCGCCGCGGACCTCCTCGGCCTTGGCCGGATAGCCGATATGGGCGCGTACCCCGGCAGCCAGCGCCGGCGGCAGGTCATCGAGCCGCCGGTGTGCGCCGATCAGCAGATGCAACCGGGCGTATTCGCTGAGCAGAATCGCCGGCCACTGTTCGACGCCCAGGGTGCGGCGCGGCAGTTGCCGCAATGCTGCCGCCACCCCCGGCGCCTGCGAATCCACCATCCGGGCGGCCACCGCCTCCAGGGCCGCCGCGGAATGGTCGGCCTGGGCCAAGCCGGTGCGGATCTGGTCGCCGAGCCAGACGTCGAGATCGTCGAGTCCGGTGGTCACTCGCGCCCGCCGCTGGTCGAGCGTCGACTGTTTGGTGCCGCGCGTGGCCGGCTCGGCCGGTTTCGCGGCCCGTGCGGCCCGGCCCGCCAACCACTCCGCCGCGAAGTCGGCGGGTGCGTCGGACGCCGCGACCGTGCCCTGCGACCAGAGCAGTAACAGCGACAGCGCATGTTTGCAGGGAAATTTCCGGCTGGGGCACGAGCAGCGATAGGCGGGCCCCGACAGGTCGACGATCGTCTGATACGGCGTGGCGCCACTGCCCTTGCACTGCCCCCACAGCGAGCTGCCGTGGACGCCGGTGCCCAGCCATGCGGCGGTGAGCTTGCGGGCGGCGCTCACCGATGCGGCGTCGGGCGCCAGGGCCAGCACATTGTCGGCGGTGACGGCGTAGGTCGCGGCCGGAGAGGTCGTCACGTGTTCCCCCGTTCGTTCGGTACCCACGGATTTGTACCCGAGCCCACCGACAACATCGCGCGCCCGGCCGTCGACGCCGCCGTGCGGCCGGCCGTCACCGGGTTCGCTCATCGATTGCGAGACGAATTGCCGTGGCGCGGAATGTGATTGCAGGATCAAGCGCTGTTGTGAATGATCGTGATCTCTGGCATTCTGATCTGTTCGGTTGAACCGAGCCACCCGTCAGGGGTGTAACCCGTGGAACTGCCCGGCCGGGACGGCCGAGGGGTGGACATCGGGCGGTTCGACCGTTCGATGGCCATGCGTCCCGCCCGGGCCGGTTCTCCGGTAGCGTTCGCCACGACGAGTCGTGTGCGAGGGCCGGGAGGGGCAGTGGGGCAAGAGCAGGGGGAGGTCGCGCCGCGGCTGCGCGACCTGGTTTCGGCTCGGCTGCAGACGGATTCGTCGGTGAGCCCCGAGGTAGCGCAGACGGTGCTGGAGGCGCTGGGGGAGTCCGCCGAGGCGGGCGGCGCCGGGCCGCGATCCGGAGTATTCCTGCGTGCCATCCGCGTCCGCGGCTTCCGCGGAATCGGTCGCGAGGCGGTACTGCGCATCGCGCCCGGCCCCGGTCTGACGCTGGTGGTCGGCCGCAACGGGTCGGGTAAGTCGAGTTTCGCCGAGGCCGCGGAACTCGCACTCACCGGCGTCAACCGGCGCTGGGAGGGCAGATCCGCGGTCTGGCGCGACGGCTGGCGGAATATGCACTGCGAGCAGGATCCCCGGATCGCGATCGATCTGGTCGCGCAGGAACGCGGCCCGTTCACGATCGAGCGCACGTGGGCCGGCGGCGACGAACTGTCCGAAGGCAGCTGGACGCAGCGCGAAAACGGCAGCGACAGCGACCGATTCCGCCCACAGGACTGGGCCCGCGCCCTCGAGCTGTATCGGCCGTTTTTGTCCTACAGCGAACTCGGCGCGGTGGTCGACGGCCGTCCGAGCGATCTGTTCGACGCGCTGCATCGGCTGCTCGGGCTCGACGACATCAGTGCCGCCTTGGACCGGACCCGCACGCGCCGAATCGAATTGGAACGCGCCGCGAAACAGTCCCGGGACGGCCGGCAGGCTTTGCTGGACGAACTGATCACCGTCGCCGACGAGCGCGCCGAGCGCGTCGCCGAGATGTTGCGCGCGCCCGCGCCGGATCTGTCCGCGATTGCCCACGAACTCGCCGGCGCCCGCCACGACCCCGGCGGTGTCGCGGCACTGCAGGCCGTGGCACGGCTGCGCATTCCGGCTCCGGCCCAGGTCGAGGCGGCCGCCGAGGCGGTCGAGGGGGCCACCGCGGAGCTGCTGGACCTGGCGACCGGCGATCTGGAGGCCGAACTCCGGGTGGTCGACCTGCTGCGTGGCGCCCGCGAACACGCCGAGGACGGCGAATGCCCCTGCCCGGTCTGCGGCCACGGCCGGCTCGACGCGCGGTGGCGGCGCGAGGCGACAGCCCGGATCGAGGCCGTCGAGCGGCGCGCCGCCGTCCTGACCGCCGCCCGGGGCGCGCTGGGCGAGGCGATCGCCGCGGCCCGTGCGCTGATCGAACCGGTGCCGCCGGAACTGGAATCGACCATCGCCGCGCCGAATATCGATCCTGTGGACGCTCGTCGCGCCTGGTCATCCTGGTCCGCTCTGCTGGAGGTCGAAGCGGGCGCCACGCTGGCGGCCCGGATGCGCGGCGCGCACGCCGACCTCGCGGTGCGGCTGGAGGTGCTGCAGCGGGCCGTGCACAAGGAACTCGATCGCATCGATGCGGTCTGGACGCCGCTGGTCCCGCGCATCGCCACCTGGCTGCACGAGGCGCGGCTGGTGGCCTCGGCCGATGCCGAACTGCGTACCGTCCGCCGCGCCGAGGACTGGCTGAAGTCGGCCGCCGCCGGCCTGCGCGACGAACGGCTCGCCCCGCTGGCCGAACACGCCCGCCGGATCTGGGGCGGGTTGCGCCAGCGCAGCAATGTGGATCTCGGCGCGATTCGCCTGCAGGGCAACGCCGGAGCCAGTCGCAAGGTGCTGCTCGACGTCACCGTGGACGACTCCGGAGCCGCCGCTCTCGGAGTGATGAGCCAGGGCGAATTGCATGCGCTGGGCCTGGCCCTGTTCCTGCCGCGGGCCACGGTGGCCGAAAGTCCGTTCGGATTCGTCATGATCGACGACCCGGTGCAGGCGATGGATCCGGCGAAGGTCGACGGACTCGCCCGCGTGCTGGCCGCGGTGGCGCGCAGCGGACGCCAGGTCATCGTGTTCACCCACGACGAGCGGCTGGCCGAGGCGGTGCGCCGGTTACGTTTGGACGCAACGGTTCTCGACGTGCAGCGGCGCGAACACTCGCGAGTGGAGGTGCGCGCGGTCGAGGATCCGGTGCAGCGCTATCTCGGCGACGCGCGGGCCCTGCTGCGCACCAGGCAGTTGCCCAAGCCCATCGCGAACGAACTGGTCATCACCTGCTGCCGATCCGCGATCGAGGCGGCCGCGTTGGCCCGCGCGCGGCGAGAACTGCTGGCCGCCGGCGTCGACCACCGCGAGGTCCAGCGCCGCGTCGATCGGGCCCGGACTACCTGGGAGACGGTCGCCCTGGCCGTCTTCGGTGTGCCCGACCGGGTCGACGATCTCAACGACTATCTCGACCGGGAGGCGCCGTGGGCGCGCGCGGTGGTGCGCGATGCCACGGCCGGAGCCCATATCCGTATCCAGCGTCGCTCGGGCGATTTGATCTCGGGGACGAAGAGATTCGTGACATGGCTGAATCCGTGAGCCCGACCGTGGCCCAGCGCTTGGCGGCGGCCGCGGAACTACTCGACGGCACGGTCACCGATGCGGGCGGCCTGTGGTCGCGGGCTACGGTGTGGATCCTGCGGATCGCGCTGGAACAGTCGGTGGACCGGCTGTGGGCGCGAGTGTCGCCACCGCTGGCCCGGTGCAGTATGCGCGCCCAGCTGCTGGCGCTGGACAGCTGCGCCGGCTCCGAACTGTCGGGCCAGGTCGCCGGATTGTGGGCGACGCTGTCGCGGGCCGGACATCACCTCGACTCCGAACCCGCGCCGACAGTGCACGAACTGCGTGACTGGTACGACGAGACCGCCCGGCTGGCCGAGGAACTCGACCGCATCGGCCGCGCGGATGTACCCGCCGTCTTCGGCCGCCGCCGGAACAGGTGATATCGGGCGGCGATAATCGTCCGATGGCCGATACCTTTCCCGAGCGTCCGGACGACACCGACCGCTGTCCGTGCGGCAGCGGCGAACAGTTCGGGCAGTGCTGCGGCCCGCGCCTGGACGACACCCGCCCGGCGCCGACCGCCGAGGCGCTGATGCGTTCGCGCTACACCGCCTTCGCCGTCGGCGACCGCGACTACCTGCTGCGGACCTGGCATCCGCGAACCAGGCCGCGACGGCTGGCCCTGGATCCGGCGCAGCGCTGGGTGTCGCTGCAGGTCTTCGCTACGGAGGCGGGCGGCCTCTTCGACGACACCGGAGTGGTCGAATTCCGCGCCACATACCGATACGACGGCCGGCGGGGTGTGCTCTCCGAGTGCAGCAGGTTTGCTCGTATAGACGGCCGCTGGGTCTACGTCGATGGAGATATCGAATCGTAACCGGCTCGTAAAGAGTTTCCCGTGCTCTCCCATTATTATTTCGGCAATACATTTCCGATTAATGCAGATAGCGAAGGAGTTGCCGTAAACGTGGACAGCCGCGCGGTGGCTACCGGGAATCCGGACCCTCATTAGGGTCACCGCATGGCACGAATCGCGATCGAATACTGCACGCAATGCCGGTGGTTACTGCGGGCCGGATGGATGGCCCAGGAGTTGCTGAACACCTTCGGCACCGACCTCGACGAGGTGGCACTGATTCCCGGAACCGGTGGAGTGTTCCGGATCACCGTGGACGGTGAGCAGATCTGGGAGCGCAAAGCCGACGGCGGCTTCCCGGATGTCGCCGGGCTGAAACAGCGCGTGCGCGACCGCATCGATCCCGCCCGCGACCTCGGCCACATCGATCGAGGCTGACGCGGTACGAATGATCTCGGACGTACTCTCGGTTACAGGGAGTACGAGGAGGTGCGAGATGAGCACTCAATTCTTCGAGGCGACCCCGGTCGAGGACACTGCCGGACCTGTCGCCCACACGACCAGCGGTGCGGTACGCGGATTCCGTACGGGATCGGTTCACGTGTGGCGCAGCATTCCCTATGCCGCGGCACCGGCGGGACCGAAGCGGTTCGCCCGGCCGGAACCGCCCGAACACTGGTCGGGAGTGCGTGACTGCACCGAATTCGGCGAGATCGCGCCGCAGACCATGGGCGATATGGTGCCCGTCGACTCGGGGCTGCGCATGGGCGAGGACTGCCTGTGGGTCACCGTGTGGGCGCCGGCCGCCGAGCCGGTGCAGCCGCGTCCGGTGATGGTGTGGCTGCACGGCGGCGCCTACTGTCTGGGCACGGCGGCCCAGGCGATCTACGACGGCCGCCGGATGGTCGAGATGGGCGACGTGGTGATCGTCGCGGTGAACTATCGGCTCGGCGCACTCGGCTTCCTCGATCTGTCCTCGCTGGGCGACGGGTTCGTCGCCAACCTCGGCCTGCACGACCAGATAGCGGCGCTGGAATGGGTGCGCGACAATGCCGCCGCCTTCGGCGGCGATCCGGGCAACGTCACCGTCTTCGGCGAATCCTCCGGCGCCGGATGCGTCACCGCGCTACTGACCTCGCCGCGGGCCGCGGGCCTGTTCCACCGCGCCATCGCGCAGAGCCCCCCGGCCACGACGGTCTTCGGCCCCGACCGGGCCGCCGGGGTGGCGAGCCGCTTCCTGGAGCTGATGGATCTGCCGCCCGAACGTGCCGGGGAACTGCTGGAATGCCCCGTCGAACGGATCGTGGACGCGGCCGGCATCCTGCTGGACGAGGTGCCGCTGCAGTCGCCGGGGCGCCTGGCGGCGGCGCCGGTGGTGGACGGTGATCTGCTGCCCACCTATCCGACCGACCGCTTCCAGCAGGGCCGCTCGCATCGCGTACCGCTGATCATCGGCACCAACAAGGACGAGGCGTCGCTGTTCCGGCTGTTCCGCTCGCCGATCATGCCGGTGACACCGGATGCGGTGAACGCGATGCTCAATGCCGTCGCGGGGGAACACCCCGGGATGTCGCACGAGCGCATCGCCGAAATCACCTCCGCCTACCCGGATCTGACCAAGACTCGCGGCGCGCTGGCGATGTCGACCGATGCGGCGTTCCGGATGCCGGCGCACTGGGTCGCCGATGCGCATTCCCGGCACAGCCGCACCTGGATGTATCGCTTCGATCAGGCCACGCCGATGCTGAAGGCGGCGCGTGTAGGCGCCGGACACGCCACCGAATTGCCGTACATCTTCGGCAATTTCGGCTCCTTCGACCACGACCCGACCTTCTGGCTGGGTGGTCGCAAGGTCGCGAGCGAGGTCTCGGGCCGGATGATGCGGCGCTGGCTGGCCTTCGCCGAGCACGGAGTGCCGGCCGCGCTGGACGGCTCGAAGCATTGGCCGCCCTACCGCGAATCCACCCGCACGACACTGGTCGTCGACGCCGCGGATCGAGTCCTCGACGATCCCGATCACGATCTGCACACCGCCTGGGGCGACCAGGCGGTCGGCTTCAGCTGAGCCGGCTCAGACGCTGCTGGGCTGTTCGGCGCGCTGACCGAGCAGCACCGGCAACCGGCTGTAGCCGTGCAGGGTGAACAGCGGCCGGCGCTGCGGGCGACCGGCCAGCACGAGATTCGGGAAACGCTCGAACAGCGACCGCAGCGCGTACGTGCCCTCCATCCGGGCCAGGCTCGCGCCCAGGCAGGCGTGGATGCCGCTGGAGAACGTCAGGTGATCCTTGGCGTTGGCGCGGGTGACGTCGAAGCGGTGCGGTTCGTCGAACACCTTCGGGTCGCGGTTGGCGCCCGACAGCGACAGCACCACCGTGCTGCCCCGGTGCACGGTGACCCCGCCCAGTTCCGCATCGCGCCCGGCAATGCGGCCGGTGTTCTGCACCGGGGCGTCGAAACGCAGAATCTCCTCGATCGCGTTGGGCCACAGCTGCGGATCCTCGCGCAGCAGTTCCAGCTGATCGCGATGGCTCACCAGCTGCACGACGCCGTTGCTGATCAAATTGACCGTGGTCTCGAATCCGGCGCCCATCAGCAGCGTGGCGGAGGCCTTCAACTCGGTGTTGTCCAGCGTGCCGGAACTCACCAGGCCGGACAGGATGTCCTCGCCCGGTTCGCGCCGCAGCCGCGCGATGTGCTCGTCGAGATAGTGGTCCATCTCCAGAATGGCCGCCGAGGCGTCGCGGGTGGTTGGCCAGCTGATGCCGATATCGAGCATCGGCGAGACGGCGTCGCCCCACGCCAGGAAGCGGTCGCGGTCGGCGTCGGGGAAGCCCAGCATTTCGGAGATGATCGCGATCGGCACCTGGGAGGCGAAATCGGCGACCAGATCCGCCGAACCGCCGGAGGGCAGGGCATCGAGCAGTTCCGTTGTCACCGATTCGACGCGGTCGCGCAGCCGGGCGATCGCGCGCGGAGTGAATGCCGAGGCCACCGGTTTACGCATCCGGGTGTGGTCCGGCGGATCGATCACCAGCATCGACGGCGGCTGCACCGGATTGGGCGGCAGCGGCGCCAGATCCATCAGCGGCCGCAGCGGTCCGGGCACGAAACCCTCGGCCGCCGCGACCTTGAAGGTGGTGTCGCGCAGCACGGTCCGCACCACCTCGTAGTCGGTGGTCGCCCAGCCGAGGGGGGAGTGCACCAGCCGTCCCTGTGCGCGCAAGGATTCCAGCAGTGGTATCGGATCATCGACCGCCTCGGGGCTGGACATCAGTTGTGCCACGGTTTCGCCGCGCCGGGCGTAGGTCTTCAAGACCAGCCGCGGCGTGCCCTGCACCACCAACCACCGAAACCAGTACTGCGGCTTCATCGCCATCCCCGTTCGTCGTCCGGTTCGCTGACCCCCACACTACGGAGTAGCGGGCGAGCCGAAAACGGCCTGCGGGTGGATCGCCGTGCCCTACCCGGGTAGGAGATCAGGACCGGCGAGTGGTGACGCGCTCGGTCTCGATCCGGTGCTCGAGCCGAGCCGGATCCGGGGCGGTCACCTGCACCAGCGAGGCCCCGGCCGCGTACACCGCGAGCAGTCCGTCGATCAGGTGGGCGGTGGTGTCCCAGTCGGTGGTGGACAGCACCCGGTCGCTCGCGGTGAACCCCTGCTGCTCGGCCGAGGCCCGGGCCGCGGCCACGGTCTCGGCGACGGTGGCGCCGTCGAGGGCGGCGCCCGCGCCCGACGGGTGGAATTGATCGCCGTGCGCCCGCACCGACGTGGCGTAATCGGTGATGCCGACCGGCAGATCGGCGACGGGCATGCCCATCGGATCCAGCGACAGCGCGGCCACCTCGGCGATATCACCGGCCTCGTCGATGCGCGCGGCCGAGACCAGCGCGAGCTCGGCGTCGGCGTCCGGCCGCAGCACCACCTCCGTGCCCGCCCACCAGCAGCCGAGCAGGACCGCGGCGGTCTGCCAGTGCGCGGGCAGCAGCACCGACACCCGTGCGCCCGGAGCGAGGCCGAATTCGTCGCGAATCATATTGGCGGTCTTGGCCGCCCAGTTCGCCAGCGTCAGCCCGGACAGTTCGATGCGGGCACCGGTGCTGTCGTCGTAGTGGGTGATCCGGGGCGCCGCGGGCTCGCGGGCGAGGATCGGGCCGAGCAGGGCATCGGTGAGAGTGTCGTTCAGTTCACGCATTTCGGTCCGTTCTGGCCGGCGTCGATGGGAGGCGCGGGCGGCACCGGTGTCGCGGTGCCCGAGGCCGGCGAGGTTCCGGACATATCGAACAGACTGCCGGCCGCCGAGCCCGGACCAGAGTAGTCATCGGCGAGCACCACGCGCACCGCGCCCTCCGGCACATCCGGTGCGGCGACCACGGTCAGGCCGCCGAGCGCCTCGGCGACCGCCTTCGCCTTCGGATCGGAGCCGGAGGCGGCGAGCACCCGGCTGCTGCGCACCGGCGAACCCGGCCAGTTCTCGACGGTTCCGGTGTGGAAACCCTTGCCGGTCAAGGCCTGCGCCACCTGGCCGGCCAAACCACCGGTACTGCCGGCGTTGTAGACGTCGGTGGTGACCGAACTCGGCGCCACCGTCCGGTCGTCGTCGTGCTCGTCGGTGGTGGCGCCGACCGCCGCCGCGACGAAGGATTTCACCGATTTCGGATCGACCTTCACCACGGATTCGCCGTCGGCGGTCGTCCCGTCGAGGTCCTGCACCGGAATGGTCTCGAAATTCACCTTCCCGCCGGACAGATCCTGCAGCTGATGCATGAAGGCCACCACGTCCCAGTCCTCGTCGAGCACGATCGTGCGGCCGACGGCATCGCTGAGTTCGCGCAACTTCGCGGGATTGGCGAGGATGCGCGCGTTGAGCGCCTTGTTCACCAGCGAGGCCATGAACACCTGCTGACGCACGATCCGATCCAGGTCGCCGCGGGGCAGATCGTGGCGCTGACGTACGAAACTCAGTGCCTGCGCCCCGTTCAGGCGTTGCTGTCCGGCTGGGAAATCCGCGCCCGAGAGTGGTTCGTCCACCGCATTGTTCAGGCATACGTCGACCCCGCCGACGGCATTGGTGAGCAGCACGAATCCGAGCAGCCCGACCTCGGCGTAGTGGTCGACGGTGATCCCGGTGAGGTTGGCGACCGACTTGATCAGCGCCTGCCGGCCGGCCTGGGTGGACTTCTGCTCGATCTGGGAGTCGGACAGGCCCTGCGACGCGTATTTCTGCCGGGCGTTCTCCTTGGTCGCGCCGTAGGCGGAGTTGATCTTGCCCTTGCCGATGCCGGGGATGTCGACGTAGGAGTCGCGCGGAATCGAGATCGCGGTCGCCGAACGGCCGTCGTTGGGCACCCGGACCAGCACGATGGTGTCGGTGTTGGTGCCGACCTCGTCGCCGGCGTGCAGCATCGCCCGTTCCTGGTCGCTGAGCGGATTGCCGTGTGCGTCGGTGCGGCTGTCGATGCCGACCATCAGGATGTCGACCGCACCGTCGTGGCCGCCGCCCAGGCCGAGATTGCCGATCCGCTCGATACCGGAGATCAAGGAATCCACACTGTGCCAGCCGAAGCCGGTGACGATGAACACCACGGCCGCGGCGGCTACGGCGAGCAGCCGGCCGGGACGATTCACCCCGGGATCCGGCCTCGGGCGAACGCCGCGAGCTCGCGGGATGCGGCCGCCGGGCAGTGGTGCTCCGGCGCCGCGGGGCGGCGACGACGCACGTCTGTTCTGCGGCACTCCGTATTCCTTTTCCACGCTCGATCGACCCCCGTTCGAGAATCTGCCCGCGTAGCCCACCGCCTCCGATACCGGTGGCGTACCGGGGAGTTCCCGGATTCGAGGCTATCCAACCAGTGGGCCCGCACCGCTGAACCGCTGTTGGCGTGGCGTGCCAGACTTGCCGGGTGAGTCCCGATTCCCACTCCCGGCTCGTGATCACCGGTGCCGGCGGACAGCTCGGCCGGGCGTTGCGCGCGGCGGCGCCCACGGCACTCGCCCTGGGGCGTGCCGATCTCGACATCACCGACGCCGAGGCGGTGCGCGCTGTCGTGCGTCCGGGCGACGTGGTGCTCAACTGTGCCGCGTACACCGCCGTCGACGCCGCCGAGTCCGACCACGAGGCGGCGTATGCGGGCAACGTCACCGGGCCGGCGGTACTCGCCGCCGCCTGCCGCGTGGCCGATGCGCGCCTGATCCACATCTCGACCGATTACGTCTTCGACGGCACCGCCTCGGACCCGTACGAGCCGGACGACCCGACCGGACCGGCAAGTGTGTACGGCCGTACCAAACTGGCCGGTGAGCAGGCCGTGCTCGGAGAGTATCCGCAGGCCACGATCGTGCGCACGGCCTGGGTCTACACCGGTGACCGCGGCGACTTCGTGGCGACGATGCGCCGGCTCGAGGCCGAACGCGAGACGATATCGGTGGTCGACGATCAGATCGGATCGCCCACCTACGCGCCCGATCTGGCGCAGGGTCTGCTGGAACTCGTTGCGCGACAGCCGGTTCCGGGGGTACTGCACGCGAGCAACGCGGGTGCGGTCAGCCGCTTCGGGCTGGCGCGTGCGGTGTTCGCCGAACTCGGGGCCGATCCCGAGCGGGTGCGGCCCTGCGGCACCGCCGATTTCCCGAGTCCCGCCCGGCGCCCGGCGTACTCGGTGCTGTCGAATCGAGCGTGGGCCGAGGCCGGGCTCACCCCGCTGCGTGAGTGGCGCGCGGCGCTCGCCGACGCGCTGGCACGCCTGTCGGATCGGGCGAAACCGTGATTCTTCCTGCTCGCCGCCGCGCGAGGCGGCGAGCGTGAGCACCGGTGCCGGCCGTCAGTCTGATAAGGCCCTGTGGGTGGCTGCGCTCGGGTGCCTACTCCGGCCTCTCACCCATTAGGCTGGCCTTCCGTGAGCGCTTCGGATTCAGCCCCTTCCGCGGACCGTACCCCTCAGCTGGCGGTGGTCACCGTAACCTATTCGCCGGGCGAGCATCTCGACCACTTCATCAGCACCCTCGCGACCGCCACCGCGGAGAAGCCGCAGGTGATCCTCGCCGACAACGGCTCGACCGACGGCGCTCCCGAGCTGGCCGCGGAGTCCAACGAACACGTCACGCTGCTGCGCACCGGCGGCAACATCGGTTACGGCGGCGCGGTGAACCGAGCGGTCGCCGAGCTCGATCCGGATATCGAATACGTGATCATCGCGAACCCCGACGTGCGCTGGGGGACCGATTCCATCGATCAGCTGCTGGCCGCCGCGCGGCGCTGGCCGCGAGCCGGGGCGCTCGGGCCGCTGATCCACGAGCCGGACGGCAGCATCTATCCCTCCGCGCGGCGGGTGCCCGGCCTGCTCGACGGCGCCGGCCATGCGATCCTCGGCACGGTCTGGCCGGGTAACCCGTGGACGCGCCGGTACCGGCAGGAGAACGAGGAGATCGCCGAGCGCACGGTCGGCTGGCTGTCGGGTTCGTGCCTGCTGGTCCGGCGTGACGCGTTCGACAGCATCGAGGGCTTCGACTCCCGCTACTTCATGTACATGGAGGATGTCGACTTCGGCGACCGGATGGGCAGGGCCGGCTGGCACAACGTCTTCGTGCCGACCGCCGAGGTCACCCACGCCAAAGGACACGCGGCCGGGCGGCATCCGGAGACCATGTTGCCCGCCCACCACGCCTCCGCCTATCGTTTCCAGGCCGACCGCCATCCGCACTGGTGGCAGGCCCCGCTGCGCTGGGCGTTGCGGGCCGGACTTGCGATTCGCTGCAAACTTGCGGTTCGATCTGCGCTGCGCGAGCGCGACCGCGAAGCGCAGCGATAACGCGTGGACCGAACCTGAACAGGGGAAGACTGATGCCGGACAATTCGGGAGGGAGCGGGCGTGGATACCGCAACTGACGCCGTGATCCTGGTCGGTGGCCAGGGCACCCGGCTGCGCCCGCTGACGCTGTCGGCGCCGAAACCGATGCTGCCGGTCGCCGGTCTACCGTTCCTGCATCACCTGCTGGCCCGGATCGCCGATGCCGGCATCACTCATGTGGTGCTGGGCACATCGTTCAAGGCCGAGGTCTTCGAGGAGCATTTCGGCGACGGAGCCGAGCTCGGCCTCGACCTCGAATACGTCACCGAGACCGAGCCGCTCGGAACCGGCGGCGGCATCCGCAACGTGCTGCCGAAGCTGCGCGCCGACAACGTGATGGTCTTCAACGGTGACGTCCTCGGCGGCGCCGATCTGGGGGCCGTGCTCGATACGCACGCCTCGACCCGTGCCGATGTGACCCTGCATCTGGTCCGGGTCGGTGATCCGCGCGCGTTCGGTTGCGTACCCACCGACGAGACCGGCCGGGTCACCGCGTTCCTGGAGAAGACCCAGGATCCGCCGACCGACCAGATCAACGCCGGTTGCTACGTCTTCCGCCGCGAGTACATCGAGAAGATCCCGAGTGGCCGTCCGGTATCGGTCGAGCGCGAGGTGTTCCCGTCGCTGCTGGCCGAGGGTGCCCACATTCAGGGCCACGTCGATGCCTCGTATTGGCGCGACATGGGTACGCCCGAGGATTTCGTGCGCGGGTCCGCCGATCTGGTGCGCGGCATCGCGCCTTCTCCGGCGCTGCCGGGGCAGCGCGGCGAATCACTGGTTCATCCCGGTGCCGGCGTCGCCCCGGGTGCGCTGCTGATCGGCGGCACGGTCGTGGGCCGCGGCGCCGAGGTCGGCGCCGGTGCGCGGCTGGACGGTGCGGTGCTGTTCGACGGTGCCCGGGTCGAGGCCGGCGCCACCGTGGAGCGCTCGATCATCGGATTCGGCGCGCGCATCGGTCCGCGAGCGCTGGTCCGCGACGCCGTGATCGGTGACGGCGCCAGCGTCGGGGCCCGCTGTGAGCTGCTGCGCGGCGCCCGCATCTGGCCGGGCGTGGATCTGCCCGACGGCGGGATCCGCTTCTCCACCGACGTCTAGTTCCGGTCGCCGCTCCAGGGCTGTGCATCGGCCGTGCTGTGTATCGGCCCGTGCTGTGAATCGACGAGGCCGCCCGTGCACTGGCACGGGCGGCCTGTGTCGTTGTAGCGGCCGAGAACTCCTCAACTATTGCGAGACAGCGGTGACCGGCACCGCTGCGACGGTGTCGCGGGACGACTCCGCCGAACGCTCGCGCACGAGGAGCAGGCCGGTGGCCGCGACCAAAGCTGCGGTCAGACCGTGCACGCTCAGCGCGGTGGTCACCGAACCGTGGTTGTTCAGCACGGTCAGCATGTCGCCGACCGGGGTCACCGCGACGGCGAGCATCGCGATACCGAGGGCGAAACGCTGCCGCGTCAGCAGCAGCGCCAGCAGCACCACGCCGGAGCTGATATCGCGGACTCCCTTCAGTGTCATGAAGGCCGACGACTCACCCTGCGGCCAGGCCGGAAGCCCGAAACCGGGTGCCATGGAATTCGGTGCGAGGACGTAGCCGAGGCCGATGTACAGGATGAAGGCGACGCCGATCAGGACGAGGGCGGTGGCGATGCGAGTACGCGTCATTGTCTTGCTCCAAAATCTAGCGTTGCTAACCGATGTGTCGATCGTAAGTGGTGATCGCTAACTTGTCTAGCGTTGCTAGAATTTCGGTATGACGGTTCAGGAACGCAAGGAACGCGAACGTGCCCAGCGCCGGCAGGCGATCATCGACAGTGCACGTGAACTGGCCGAATCCGACGGCTGGGATGCGGTGACCGTGCGCCGGCTCGCCGAACGTATCGAATACAGCCAGCCCGTGCTCTACAGCCATTTCTCGGGAAAGCGAGCGATCGTCTCGGCTGTCGCCGAGGAGGGGATCGCCCTGCTCAGAGATGTCCTGCGGGCCGCGCGCGAACAGGCCGACGGCCCCGACGCCGCGATGGAGGCGGTCGCCCGGGCCTATCTGCACTTCGCCGCCGACAACCCCGCCCTCTACGACGCCATGTTCGTTCAGGACACCGAACTGCCCTTCGGTCCCGACGCCCCGCAGACATTGCGCGACTGCTTCGAGGAACTCGAGCGACTCTTCCGCCCGCGCGTCCCCGACGACGAATCCGGGGCCTACACCGAAGTGTTCTGGAGCGCACTGCACGGGATGGCGGCATTGGACCGAAGCGGTCGCCTGCGCCCCGACCTGTGGGAACAACGCATGCATGTCCTCATGCGCTGGGGCACTCGCAGTTGACGTGCCATCTGCCGTAGCCGGTCGGTGCGCCGGGATGCCGTGGAGCCCTTGGTTTTCGCCCTAAGGTGGTGATCATGGCGGATGCGGTGGTGGTCGGCTCCGGACCCAACGGTCTGGCCGCGGCGGTGCTGCTGGCCCGCGCGGGGCTCGAGGTGGAGGTATTCGAAGCCGCGGATCATGCCGGTGGCGGCTGCCGTACCGCCGAGCTCACCCTGCCCGGCTATCACCACGACGCGTGCGCGGGCGCGCATCCGATGGCGCTGGCATCCCCGTTCTTCCGCGCCTTCGATCTCGGCGCGCACGGCGTCGAACTGGCGATTCCCGAGATCTCCTACGGACATCCGCTCGACGGCGGGGTGGCCGCGGCGGCCTGGCGGGATCTGGATCGGACGGTCGAGGGTCTGGGCCGCGACGGGGCGACATGGCGGCGCCTGTTCGCCCCGCTGGTGCGACAGTGGGAGGCGGTGGTGGAGCTGGGGATGTCGGACCTGCGTCATATCCCTCGTGATCCGCTGTCCGCCGTGCGCTTCGGGCGCCGGCTGCTCGAGCAGGCATCGCCGATGTGGGACCTGCGTTTTCGCGAGGAGCGCGCAGCGGCACTGTTCACCGGGGTGAGTGCGCACGCCATCATGCCGCCGCGGCAGTTCGCGGCGGCCGGGGTGGCGCTGCTGCTGGGCACCCTCGGCCATGTGGGTGGCTGGCCCATTCCACGCGGCGGCTCACAGGCCATCGTCGATGCGCTGATCGCGGATCTGGAGCGGCACGGCGGACGCGTCCACACCGGGCACCGCGTCGATTCCCTGGACGAATTCGCCGGTGTGCGAACGGTTCTGCTCGATACCGCGCCGACGGAACTGCTGCGGATCGCGCGGGTTCCCACGGCATATCGAAACCGGCTGCAGCGCTATCGATTCGGCGGCGCGGCCTGCAAGGTGGATTTCGCGCTCTCGGGTCCGGTGCCGTGGCAGGCGCCGGAGCCGGCGGCCGCGGGCACCGTGCACGTCGTCGGCACGCGAGCCGAGGCGACGGCCGTCGAACGTCTCGTCGCGTCGGGACGCCATGCCGAGCGGCCCTACGTCCTGGTGATTCAACCGGGCGTGGTCGATTCGTCGCGGGCGCCCGGCGACAACCACACGCTCTACGCCTATGCCCATGTACCCCACGGATCCGGCCGCGACGTGAGTCCCGAAGTCGTCGCGCAACTCGAACGCTTCGCCCCCGGCTTCCGTGACCTGATTCAGGCCACCTGTGTGCGCCCGGCCGCACTCATGCCCGCGTACAACGCCAACTACGTCGGCGGCGATATCGCGGCCGGCGCGATGACGCCGGCGCAGACGATCTTCCGCCCGACGCCGCGCTGGAACCCTTATGCCACACCGCTTCCCGGTGTGTACCTGTGCTCCGCGGCGACCCCGCCGGGGCCCGGAGTGCACGGCATGTGCGGCATGCACGCCGCGACTCGTGCGCTGCGCGAACGGTTCGGCATCCGCCTCGACCCGGCCGTCCTGCTCGGCGCGACGACCTGAACCGGAAGGACCTACACCGGCTGGGTGCGGTACAGATCGGGTTCGATGTACATGACCCGGGCGGCGGGGACGGCGGCCCGCACCCGGGCTTCGGCGTCGTCGATCGCGGTCGCGATATCGGCGATCTCGAGTCCGGGCACGATCGACACCTTCGCCGCGACGAGCATCTCCTCCGGGCCGAGGTATTCGGTGCGCAGGTGGATGACCCGGTCGATGCGCTCGCCGTCGACCAGATTCGCGCGGATCGCCGCGTCCTGCGCGGGCGTCGCGCCCTCACCGATCAGCAGGCTCTTCATCTCCACGATCAGCACGACCGCGATGACACCGAGCAGCACGCCGATGCCGAGGGTGCCGATACCGTCCCAGATCGCATTGTCGGTCACCACGGTCAGCACCACGGCGACCAGCGCGATCAGCAGGCCGATCAGCGCACCGGTGTCCTCGAGCAGCACCACCGGGAGTTCCGGGCTGCGCGAATTGCGGATGAACCGCCACCAGCTCGCCCCCTCGCGCAACGGCGAGGACTCCCGCATCGCGGTCATGAAGCTGTAGCCCTCCAGCGCGGCCGCGATACCCAGGATCACGATCGCCACCGCGGGAGAGGTCAGTTCCTCCGGATGCTGGATCTTGTGCACACCCTCGTAGATGGCGTACATCGAGCCGAGCGAGAACAGCACCAGCGCCACGACGAACGAGTAGAAGTAGCGGTTGCGCCCGTAGCCGAACGGATGCAAATCGTCGGCCTCCTGCTCGGCACGTTTCTGCCCGAGCAGCAGCAGTCCCTGATTACCGGTGTCGGCCACCGAGTGCACGGCCTCGGCCAGCATCGAGCCGGAACCGGTGATCGCGGCGCCGACGAATTTCGCCACCGCGATACCGGCATTCGCGCTCAACGCCGCGAAGATCGCCTTCTTTCCGCCACCAGCAGACATGGTGCAGCCCCGGTCCTTCCGTCCCCGGCGCTCGCCGGTAGATGTCCGATTTGTTCGATCAATCTACTAAAGCGGCCGCGCGCTCACTCGCCCACACACGCGCAGAACAGTTGCGCCGGGCCGCCCAGCGCCCGTGCCTGGATATCGGTATCGGTCGCCGAGATCCACGCCGCGCTTCCGGCCGCGATCGGCAATTCGCTCCCGGCCTGCGACAGCAGGACGGTCCCGGCCGTCACCAGCATGATGCCCGGTCCGACGCGCGGGATGTCGACCGCCGCGGCATCCTCGGCCAGTTCGAAGCGGCGCAGCGCGAATTCCGGTGCGGGCGTGGGATACCGGAACGAGTGCGCATCGACCGGTTCGGGTTCGATGATCGGCGCCCGCAGCGGTTCGAAATCCAGCACGCGCAGCAGTTCGGGCACATCGACATGCTTGGGAGTGAGCCCCCCGCGCAGCACATTGTCCGAATTGGCCATGATTTCGACGCCGATGCCGCGCAGGTAGGCGTGCAGACTGCCGGCGGCCAGGAACAGGCCCTGTCCGGGTTCGAGGGTCAATCGGTTCAGCAGCAGGGCGGCCAGGACCCCGGCATCACCCGGATACGCCTCGGCCAGTTCCAGCGTGGTGCGCGCCTCGGCCGCGAATTCCTTGGCCAGTCCGGGGGGTTCGAGTGGGTCGACCTGTTTGAGATAGCGCACACATCCGTCGAGGACCTTGGGCAGCAGTGTGGCCAGCATGGCCTGCGGCAGGGTGATCCAGGTGGTGAACAGCGTGCGCAGGCCGCCCGAGTCCGGCTGGGCGGCAAGCAGTTCGGTGTACTGCACCAGTTCCGGCACGGCCAGCGAGTTCAGCAGGTCGACGGTGCGCAGCGGATCGCGGAAGCCGGCCAGCGCCTCGAAACGGTCGAGTGCCACCACCAGTTCGGGTTTGTGGGAGTCGTCGCGGTAGTTGCGCATCGGGGAATCCAGCGGCACCCGCGTGTGATTCTCCCGTTCGAATCCGTAGCGGGCCTGATCTGCGCTGGGATGTGCCTGCAGTGAGAGCGGTTCCTCGGCGGCCAGGATCTTCAGCAGGAACGGCAGGCGCCCGCCGAATGCCGCCGCGACCGTACCCAACTCCCGGTTCGGCTCGGCCTCGAGCAGTTCCAGCAGCGAGCGGCCGGCGCCGTCGGCGAGGACCTTCGCCGGGTCGGCGGGGTGGGCGCCGAACCACAATTCGGCTTCGGGATGAGGGGAGGGAACCTCCCGACCGCACAGCTGAGCGAGGGCGGTGCGAGATCCCCAGGCATAGGAACGCAACGCACCAACGAGTTCGTGCACTAGTAGTGGCCCCCGTCGTAGTGGGCGGGACGGCTCGTGGCTGGGGGGCCGCCGAGCAGACGCAGATACGCGGCGGCCATTTCCAGCCGCAGTACCAGCACCGCCAGTTGTTCGAGCTCGCTGCCGCGCCCGGCCGCCGGCGCCTGGGGTTCGCTCGCCCCGGCTTCGCGCGGCACACTCGCCTCGGTTCGCATCAGTTCGATGTCGACGTTGACCAGATCGGCGTCGACGATGCCCGCGCCCGCGCCGAAGACGGCCAGCCGGCGCCGGGCCGCGACCTGGTCGCCGTCGGCGCTCACCACGAACACCCGGGCCCGATCGACCGGCGCCGGCCCGTCCAGCTGCTCGTCGTGGAACAGCGGGTCGTAACCGGGTGCGGTCGCCTCGGCGGATTCGATCAGCCGGGCGTTCGCGGCCACGGCCTCGGTGAGGTCGACGGCGGCCGCGATCTGTCCCGCGGTCTGCAACAGCACCTCGGCGCCGTGCTCGGCCACGACCGCTGCGGCGGGGGAATCACCGGTCAGCACCAGCCGCCGTTCCCGCATCCGCGCGGCGAGGGTTTTGGCGGGATTGTGGAAGACCTCGTGATGCGGTCCGTCGCGCAGGGCCTCGGCGTCGAGCGCGTCGGCGAGTTCGTCGAGGTTCGGCACCAGCGGTCCGATATGCGTCGGATCGATCGCCTGCAGCACCGCGATCCCGACGGCGACGAAGCGCAGAATCCGGTTGTGGTCCAGCACCCGGACCCGCGGCGGCAGCATGGCCGCGCGTCCGGCGGCCGCGGCCCGCATCGGGCCTTCGTCGGGCGCGGCGACCACGACTTCGGCGCCGCGCCGCAGCGCGCGGTCGACGGCGCCGGTCAGTCGCGGATCGGCCGAGTCGTCGCCGGCCACGACCACCACATCCAGCGAACCGACCCACTGCGGAATCGTGGTGGCGCTGATGATGGGCAGGCCCGCGCGGTCGCCGAACGCGGCCTGCAGCAGAGTGGCCGCCCGGGCCGCGCGTCCGGTGCCGGAGACCAGCACCAGACTTCGCGGCCGCAGCCCGTCGAGCCGGATGAGCGCGTTTTCGGCGACGGCGGCCGCTGTGGCACGCACCTGGGCGCCCCCCGAGGCGGCCGAACGCAAAATTCCCCCGGAATCAGCGGCCTCCAACGAGGCGACGTCATCGAGGTCGAGTACGGGTGTCCCTGCGATCATCGGGCGTTGCCACCTCCCCTCAATCGGGTCACCACGCCGGGGGATGTCGTTGTCCCCGGGCGAATCCAAGCCCTGTGATTCCACTATTCCAGTCAGCCGCGCACGATGCTCAGAATCTCGGTTACGAGTGCGTCTACTTCCTCCCGCGAACGGGCCTCGACGTTGAGTCGCAACAGCGGCTCGGTGTTGGATGCGCGCAGATTGAACCACGCTTGTCCGGGCAGCCGCACGGTCACGCCGTCGAGCCGGTCCACCGATTGCGCGCGCCCTTCGAATGCGGTGACCACCGCCAGGGTTCGGTCCTGCGCATCCGCCACTGTGGAGTTGATCTCCCCGGAGGCCGCGTACGTCGCATACGAGGACGCGAGCTCCGACATCGGCCGGTCCTTCTCACCCAGGGCAGCCAGCACGTGCAGAGCGGCCAGCATACCGGAGTCGGCACCCCAGAAGTCGCGGAAGTAGTAGTGCGCGGAGTGCTCGCCGCCGAAGATCGCGCCGGTCGAGGCCATCTGCTGCTTGATGAAGGAATGGCCGACGCGGGTGCGGACCGGCGTGCCGCCGAGTTCGGTGACCAGTTCGGGTACGGCCTGTGAGGTGATCAGATTGTGAATGATCGTGGCGCCCGGCTCTTTCGCCAGTTCGCGCTCCGCGACCAGCGCGGTGATCGCGGAGGGGGAGACCGGTTCGCCGCGCTCGTCGACGACGAAGCAGCGGTCGGCGTCACCGTCGAACGCCAGGCCGATGTCGGCGCCGGTCTCGCGGACGTACTTCTGCAGGTCGACCAGGTTCTTCGGATCCAGCGGGTTCGCCTCGTGATTGGGGAACGATCCGTCGAGTTCGAAGTAGAGCGGGGCGATGGTCAGTTGCGGCACCGCGCCCAGCACGGCCGGGACCGTGTAGCCGCCCATGCCGTTGCCCGCGTCCACGGCGATCTTCAGCGGCCGGATCGCGCCGAGATCGACCAGGCCGCGCAGGAATTCGGCGTAGGCCTCGAGCAAATTCTGCTCGGTGGCGGTGCCGCGGGTGCCCGGCCCGGCGGGTACGCCGTCGACGAGTTCCTCGGCGATGGTCGCGAGCCCGGTCTCCTGGCCGACCGGCAGCGCGTTGGCCCGGCACAACTTGATGCCGTTGTAGCGGGCGGGGTTGTGACTGGCAGTGAACATCGCCCCGGGGGACTGCAGATGGCCGGAGGCGAAGTAGAGCTCGTCGGTGGAGGCGAGCCCGATGTGGACCACGTCGAGCCCCTGATCGAGGACGCCGTCGGCGAAGGCGGCGGCCAGTTCCGGGGAGGAGTCGCGCATATCGTGACCGATGACGATGCGCGTGGCGGGGGTGGCGTCGGTGCGCATCAGCCGGGCGAAGGCCGCGCCCACGTCGCGGACGAATTCCGCGTCGATCTGCTCTCCGACAACCCCGCGAACGTCGTATGCCTTGACAACTGCGTGAACGGACTCGGCAGACCGGGCGACTGTCATGACCAACACCCTAATAGGGCCGCGGGCCCGGCCGGGCTTCAGGCCGGTCGCGCGTGTGGCGCGTGCGGTGCGGGCTCAGTTCGGGGGATCGGGCAGCACCCGGAGATGGCCGCGGCGGCCGGTGCGGCCGGGCCGCTGGGGTCGCGCCGGCGGCGGGGAGTAATCGCTGTAACCGCGCTGTTCGGGTTCCGGCGCGCGCCGGCGCATACCGGCTTCGCGGACGGCCTCGGCCAGTGCGGTCAGGTCGTCGTCGTCCGGTGTGCTGGAGGAGAATCCACCTTCGTGCCGGACCAGTTCCCAGCCCTTGGGGGCGGTGATGCGGGAGCCGTGGGTTTCGCACAGATCCCAGGAGTGCGGTTCGGCGACGGTGGCGAGGGGGCCGACGACTGCGGTGGAGTCCGAGTAGACATACGTGAGCGTCGCGACGGCCGGATTCTTGCAGCCTGGGCGGCAGCAACGACGCATGGGAATCACATCCAGCAGACTAACCCCCCACGCCGTGTGTCGCAGACAGACACGCGGGCCGGTGCCCGGCCGGTTCGGGGCGCGCGGGGGCTCCGGCTCCGGGGAGAGCACGTGGCCGCGCCCTCGGCGCGGTGACTACTGTCGCAAGGTATGACCCGATCGAAGAGGCGGCCGGTGACGACCCGTTCGGTGGTTCGCCGCGGGCGCGGTGTGCGCGGACCGATGCTGCCGCCGTCGGCGCCCGCGCGCCGCACCCGTGGCCAGCAGTTCGACCGGCTGGTATTGGAGGCGTTCGCCCCTCTGGACGCCCGCTGGCACGATCGCCTGACCAAACTCGACATCGCGGTCGACGACGTCCCCAAGATCCGCCCGCTGCACCCGGATTCGGTCACCTGGCCCGACGAGGTGGTCGCCGACGGCCCGGTCCCGCTTTCCCGCCTGGTTCCGGCCGGAGTGGACCGCCACAACGTAGCCACCCGAGCCCGAGTGGTCCTGTTCCGCAAACCCCTCGAACTCCGTGCCCACGACCCGGAAGACCTCCTGGACCTACTCCGCGAAGTCCTGGTCCAGCAGATAGCCACCTATCTGGGCGTCGATCCGGAGATCATCGACCCGACAGGGGAGTAGGCGCGCAAGAGCTGTCGGTCACCGCGCTCGCCGATGAGAACGAACGCCGGGCGACCATGGACGAACGGTGGGCAACCGAGAACCAGTGCCACGCGGCCATGAAGATGAACGAGTGCCGGGCGACTCACTTCCCGTCGCCCGCCCCGCTCCGCCGAAGCGAAGCGAGGCGAACAGGGAAACCGGACAACAGATTTCGCGAGCACATGGGTAACTCACCGGGCACGCCCAGAACTCGACCAGGCCCACGACCGCCGGCCCGAAGCGAACCTCACCCGGCTCTCACGGCACGCCAAATATCCGGAGAGGCGGCTACGAGATGCCGCGCTTGAGGCGGCGGCGTTCGCGTTCGGACAGGCCGCCCCAGATTCCGAACCGCTCATCGTGCGCGAGTGCGTACTCCAGGCACTCGTCGCGGACCTCGCAGCCCATGCAGATCCGTTTGGCTTCCCTTGTGGAGCCGCCTTTTTCGGGGAAGAAGGCTTCCGGATCGGTTTGGGCGCACAGCGCCCGTTCCTGCCACTGTTCTTCGATGGTGTCGAACATCGCATCGAAGTCGGTGACGATGAGACTCAGCTGCGGTGGTTCGGGTTTGCGCTGGGCGCGCGCCCACTGCCCTCCCTGCGGAGTTCTGTTGAGCGATCCCGATTCGTTGTTCACCGTGCTGCCCCCCTCTCGTTCGTCGTTCCGGCTGTCAGCGCAGTCGCTTGGTGCTGCGCATGCTGTGGAATCGGTTTGCGATACACCGCCCGGAATGCCCGACGGGGCCAGCTCCTCGGCCATCGCTCCGCCTCCTCACTGTGTGTTAGCGCAGAATGATTTTTCCGTCGGACCGGACGTGCCCACCGACGGTCCCACACCGCGACGTAGTCCCGCGGACATCCCCGAGCTTGTCGTTCCGATGCGAACATGCGTTCGAAACGCGGTCTGCGCCAAAGGCTCTCGCGCGGACCCGGAATGACATGTCTGTGATTAGACACGCCGGACGCGCCGATGGTCAAGCTGCCGACACAATTCCGTTACTATCCGAGGCCGCCTTCGGCGCGGTTCGGTAACCCCGAAGTAGCAAATGACCAGCAAATACGCACTCGAACACCCGCTTCCGGGCACCGCATAGGCTGTGCGGATGTGACTGGAGAACAAGCGGACATCGCGGCCGAGATCGAGCGGATTGATCGTAAACCGCGCATTGCGGTGTTGGTCGGTGGAGTCGGCGGCGCGCGCTTCTTACAAGGTGTGCGGGAACTGCTGCCGGACGCGGATGTAACGGCGCTGGTGAACGTCGGCGACGACGTCTGGATGCACGGTTTACGCATCTGTCCCGACCTGGACACCTGCATGTACACGCTGGGTGGGGGTATCGATACCGAGCGCGGCTGGGGTCGCGTCGGGGAAACCTGGCATGCCAAGGAGGAACTGGCGAAATACCACGCGCAACCGGATTGGTTCGGACTCGGAGATCGCGATATCGCGACGCATCTGGTGCGCAGTGAAATGCTGCGCGCGGGATACCCGCTCTCGGCGGTTACCGAAGCGCTGTGCAATCGCTGGCAGCCCGGTGTGAAACTTCTCCCGGCGACCGACGATCGCTGCGAAACCCATGTTGTGATCAGTGACCCCGACAACCCTGGCGAACGCCGCGCGATTCATTTCCAGGAGTGGTGGGTGCGGTACCGAGCAAACGTCGAGACCCATGGATTCGTCACAATCGGGGCGGATCAAGCCAAACCGGCCCCCGGTGTGACGGAAATCATAGAGGCTGCTGATGTGGTGCTGCTGGCACCCTCGAACCCCGTGGTGAGCATCGGTGCGATCCTCGCCGTGCCGGGTATCCGGGGCGCCCTCCGGACCACCTCCGCCAAAGTCGTCGGTTTATCGCCCGTGATCGGGGGAAAACCCTTGCGCGGCATGGCCGATGAATGCCTCGAGGTGATCGGCGTGGAAACCTCGGCCGAGGCCATCGGACGGCACTTCGGCGCCCGGTCCGACACCGGCATCCTCGACGGCTGGCTGATCCACTCGAGCGACGAGGCCGACGTGCCGGGTGTGGAGGTGCGCAGCGTGCCGCTGCTGATGACCGACCCGGCCGCCACCGCCGCCATGGTGCGGGCAGCGCTCGATCTCGCGGGAGTGCCGGCATGAGCGATCAGGGGCGAAACACCGATCACGCGCCCGGCGGGGAGATCCGGATCATCCCGGTGCCGGGGCTGCCGGAATTCCGGCCGGGCGACGATGTCGCGGAACATATTGCGGCCCAAGCTCCTTGGCTCGCCGACGGTGATGTGCTGGTGGTGACCAGCAAGATCGTCGCCAAGGCCGAGGGGCGCATCGTCGAGGCGCCGCGGGATCCGGACGAGCGCGACGCGGTGCGACGGAAACTGGTCGATGCCGAGGCGGTGCGGGTGCTGGCGCGCAAGGGCCGCACCCTCATCACCGAGAATCACATCGGCATCGTGCAGGCCGCTTCCGGCGTGGACGGCTCGAATGTGGAACAGGGCGAATTGGTCCTGCTGCCAACCGATCCCGACGCCAGCGCGAAGGCGTTGCGGGCGGAATTGGCCCAGCGCCTCGGCGTCGACGTCGCGGTGGTGATCACCGACACCATGGGTCGCGCCTGGCGCATCGGGCAGACCGATGCCGCGATCGGCGCCGCCGGCCTGCGCGTCGTGCACGACTACGCCGGCGCGGTCGACGGGCAGGGTAACGAGTTGCAGGTCACCCAGGTGGCGGTGGCCGACGAACTCGCTGCCGCAGCGGATCTCGCGAAGGGCAAGCTGGGCGGGGTGCCGGTCGCGGTCGTGCGCGGGCTGACTCCGCACGACGACGGATCCACCGCCAAGGATCTGCTGCGCGGCGGCGAGGAGGATCTGTTCTGGCTCGGCACCGCCGAGGCGATCGAGCGTGGCCACCGGGAAGCGCTGCTGCTGCGCCGCTCGGTGCGGACCTTCGCCGATACCCCGGTCGATCCCGAGGTGATCCGGGCCGCGGTCGGCGACGCGCTCACCGCGCCGGCGCCGCATCACACCCGGCCGGTTCGCTTCGTCTGGGTGCGGCAGCCGGAGCTGCGCGCGCGACTGCTGAATTCGATGGCGGCGCAATGGCGCACAGATCTCGGTGGCGACGGTCTCGATCCCGAGCGGGTGGAACGCCGGGTCGCGCGCGGCCGGATCCTGTTCGACGCCCCCGAGGTGATCATCCCGTTCTGTGTCCCCGACGGCGCGCACGACTATCCGGACGAGCGTCGCCGTGCCGCCGAATCGACCATGTTCACCGTCGCGGTGGGCGCGGCTGTGCAGGGACTGCTGGTCGGGCTGGCCACGCGGGGCGTCGGCAGCTGCTGGATCGGCTCGACCATCTTCGCGCCCGAGGTGACGCGTGAGGTGCTGGGGCTGGCGCCGGACTGGAATCCGTTGGGCGCCATAGCCATCGGCTATCCCGAGGAGGAGCTTTCGCCGCGCCCGCCGCGCGAGGCGGGAACGGGTCTGGTCGAGTTGTGAGTACCGAGTCGCTGCACGCCTCGGCCACCGAGCTGCTCGAAAACTGGAAGCCCGCAACGCATCCGGAACAGTCGGTACGCGAGGCGATGCTGGCGTTCCTGGGGTCGGCGCCGCGCGGGTGTCTGCGCGAACACGCACCCGGCCACATCACCGCGTCGGCGGTGGTGTTCTCCCACGACGAGCGCGAGGTGCTGTTGACGCTGCACCCGCGGGTCGGCCGGTGGATCCAGCTGGGCGGTCACTGCGAGCCGGGGGACGAGACCGTCGTCGACGCCGCGTTGCGGGAGGCGACCGAGGAGTCCGGGATCGCCGGGCTGGAGGTCGAACCCGGCCTGTACGGCGCGCAGGCCCATCCGATCACCTGCTCGCTGGGGGTGCCGACCCGCCATCTGGATCTGCTGTTCAAGATCCGCGCTCCGCGCGGCGCGGTGCCCGTGCGCAGTGCGGAGTCGACGGATCTGCGGTGGTGGCCGGTCGACGCGCTGCCCGCCGATTCGGATGTGCTGTTGCGCTGATCCGGCTTTCACCGGCGGGACGGGTCGCCGAGCGGAATCCGTCCCGCCCGCCGTCGCGCGGTCACAACGCGTTTACAAATCGGCAAGAATGTATAGACACCCGACAGGCATCGGCATATTGTCCACGGTAATGGTTACCCACATCACAGTAGATGTGGCAGCTGTATCGAATGGAGACGACGATGTCGACCGAAGCCGGAACCACCGACGGCCTGCTCGACTCGGGATGGCGTGACCGCAAACGCTATATGTGGTTGTGGGGGTTGTTCGCCCCGACCGGACTGTTCATCATCGGACTACCGCTGATCTGGGGGCTCAACGAACTGGGCTGGCATACCCTCGCGAAGGTGCCGTTCTGGCTCGGTCCGATCCTGATCTATCTGGTCATTCCCGCCGCCGACCTGTTCTTCGGGGCCGACGGTGAGAATCCGCCGGACGAGGTCATGGAGTATCTGGAGAACGACCGGTACTACCGCTACCTCACCTATATCTACCTGCCGTTCCAGTACGCGTCGCTGGTCATGGCGTGCTACCTGATCACCGCGGACAACCTGAGCTGGCTCGGCATCGACGGCGGGCTCACCGTCGTGGACAAGATCGGCCTGGCCCTGACGGTCGGAATGGTCGGCGGCATCGGGATCAACACCGCTCACGAACTCGGGCACAAGAAGGTGCATCTGGAACGCTGGCTGTCGCGCATCGCGCTGGCCCAGACGTTCTACGGCCACTTCTACATCGAGCACAATCGCGGGCATCATGTGCGGGTGGCCACGCCGGAGGACCCCGCGAGTTCCCGTGTGGGCGAGACGTTCTGGGCGTTCTGGCCGCGCACGGTCTGGGGCAGTCTGCGCTCCGCGTGGGGCCTCGAGCGGACCCGGCTGGAACGGCTCGGGAAGCGGCCGTGGAGTTTGCACAACGATGTGCTCAGCGCGTGGGCGATGTCGCTGGTGCTCTACGCGGCGCTGGTGGCCGGCTTCGGCATCGAGGTCCTGCCGTATCTGGTGCTGCAGGCGGTGGTCGGCTTCAGCCTGCTGGAGGCGGTCAATTATCTGGAGCACTACGGTCTGCTGCGGCAGCGCACGGCCCGCGGCCGGTACGAGCGGCCGACACCGCGGCACAGCTGGAACAGCGACCACCTCGTCACCAACATCTTCCTGTACCACCTGCAGCGGCACAGCGATCACCACGCCTACCCGACCCGCCGTTACCAGACCCTGCGCAGTTGGGACGGCGCGCCGAATCTGCCGAGCGGTTACGCCAGCATGATCCTGCTCGCCTACTTCCCGCCGCTGTGGCGGCGCGTGATGGACAAGCGCGTTCTGGCTCACTACGACGGCGATCTCACGCTGGCGAATGTTCAGCCGAGCAAGCGGGACAAGGTCCTCGCGCGTTACCAGGAGGCACGATGAGCGACAATCGCGCAGCGGCTCGTCGTGCCGACCGGGTGCGGGTGTCCCGCACGACACAGGAGGGATGATGGGGGCTTTTCGTTGCCCTGTCTGCGATTACGTGTACGACGAGGCGAAAGGCGCTCCGCGGGAAGGGTTTCCGGCGGGCACGCCGTGGGAGTCGGTGCCGGACGACTGGTGCTGCCCGGACTGCGGGGTGCGGGAGAAGATCGATTTCGAGGAGGCAGGGTGAGTGACAATCGCGGAGCGGCTCGCCGTGCCGACCGGGTGCGGGTGTCCCGCAAATTACAGGAGGCAGGGTGAGTGACGATCGCGGAGCGGCTCGCCCTGCCGACCGGGTGCGGGTGTCCCGCAAATTACAGGAGGCAGGGTGAGTCGGCCCTATCGGATTTTTCAGTGCATCCAGTGCGGCTTCGAATACGACGAGGAGCAGGGCTGGCCGGACGAGGGCATTGCGCCGGGAACGCGCTGGGAGGACATTCCGGACGACTGGACATGTCCGGACTGCGGCGCGGCCAAGGCCGACTTCTTCATGGTCGAGATCGAACGTTCGTGAGTCGTTTTGACTGCGGAATCGACCCGTGACACCGTCGCGGGTATGCCGCGTAACGGATCCCGGGTCCCGTATCAGGAGGCGGCGCGCACCCTGCTGCGCACGTCGGTCCTCGATGCGATGCGGGAACTGCTGATCGAGCGGGACTGGGCCAAGATCACGCTCGGCGACGTCGCGACGCGGGCGGGGGTGAGCCGCCAGACCCTGTACAACGAATTCGGCTCCCGGACGGGGCTGGCGCAGGCGTATGCGCTGCGGCTGGCCGACCAGCTGGTCGACCATGTCGGAACGGCCATCGAGGACAACGTGGGGGATGCGCGGGCGGCGTTCCGCGAAGGCCTGGCAAATTTCATCCTCGACAGTGCGGCCGATCCGCTGGTGCAGTCACTGGTGGTCGGTGAGGCCAAGCTGGATCTGCTGCGGTTGATCACCCTCGACGCCGGGCCGCTCATCGAACATGCCGCCCGCCGTTTGGGCGCGGCATTCGAAAACAGCTGGGTGGGGGCGTCGCCGGCGGAGGCGGATGTGCTCGCGCACGCCCTGGTGCGCATCGCCATCAGCTACATCCCGACCCCCGCCGCACTGCACCGCGACGCGCCGGAGGAGCTGAGCAGGTTGCTGTCGCCGTATGTGGAGGCGATTCTCGCCGCGCGGGACCGGACCGGCGGCCGGTAGCCCGAAATCGCCCTGTGACGGATAACGATTCGTCTCCGGGCCGGTTGGGGTGCCGGCCGACAACCGGGCGTGCGCTCGCCGGCCGGATCGAGTGGACTGGATGGGTGCTGACCTGGGCGCTCGCTGCGGAAACGATGGTTGCTGATGCGATGCGGCGCAGCTGGTTCCGGCCCCCGCTGTCTGTGACTTCGGGTCCGCCTGTGTAACGGTTACCACTTTGCGGGTTTGAACCGGGCGTAACGGCCCCGGAGCAGCTACATATTTACCTGGCAGGAGTCCAGGTTCATTCAAGTGGGGCAATAAGTGCAAACGGTCGGCAAACGCTCGGGTTCGGCTGATCCCAAGAAGCATCTGTGGATGTTGGGATTGATCGCTCCGGGCTGCGCATTGCTCCCTTCCCAGCTGGTCGCCCGGACCGGCATCGAAGCGTTCTGGTGGATCGGGCCGATCATCGTGCTGATCGTGATACCGCTGCTGGACTGGTTCGTCGGCGAGGACGGCACGAACCCGCGCGACGAGGATTACGAGCGGCTCTCCCACGACCGCTACTACCGATGGTGCACCTATCTGTTCCTGCCCATCCAGCTGGCCGGACTGGTGATCGCGGCCTACATGTGGTCGGGTGACGAACTCGACGTGGTGGACAAGCTGGGGCTGGCGGCGACGCTCGGTTTCGTCAGCGGTATCGGCATCAACGCCGCGCACGAGCTGGGGCATCGGGTGGAACGGCTGGAGCGGTGGCTGGCCAAGCTCGCACTGGCGCAGTCCGGATACGGGCATTTCTTCGTCGAACACAACAAGGGGCACCACGCGCGGGTGGCCACCCCGGACGATCCGGCCAGTGCCCGGATGGGCGAATCGCTGTGGATGTTCCTGCCGCGCAGCATCTTCGGCGGACTGCGCTCGGCGATCCGGCTGGAACGCGAAAGGCTGCATCGCAAGGGCCTCGGCTGGTGGAACGTGCGCAACAACATCCTGCAGGCGTGGTCGATGACGGTGGTGCTCTACGGTGCGCTGCTGGCGGTGTTCGGTTTCGCCATGCTCCCGTATCTGCTGCTGCAGGCCGTGATCGGATTCGGGCTGCTGGAAACCGTGAACTACGTCGAGCACTACGGGTTGTTGCGCCGTCGCCTGCCCGGTGGGCGCTGGGCGCGCTGCTCGCCGGCCGACAGCTGGAACTCCGATCGGCTGGTCACCAACATCTTCCTGTTCCATCTGCAGCGCCACAGCGACCACCACGCGAATCCGGGCCGTCGCTATCAGACCCTGCGCAGCACCCAGGAGGCTCCGCAACTTCCGGCGGGTTACGCGACGATGATCCTGCTGGCCACCGTTCCGCCGCTGTGGCGGCGGGTGATGGATCCGAGGGTCGCCGCCCACTACGCGGGCGATCTCGGCAGAGCCAATATCGCGCCGCGCAAGCGGGAGCGCACCCTGGCCGTCTACCGGCTCGCCGGATAGCGGGTTCGGGCAGGACCGGGTTTCAGGCGGGGACGAGCTCGGTCCGTTCCGGGGGAGTCGCGGGTGCTTCGGCGGGTTCGTCGTCGACCATGGTCGTCTCGTCGAAGGGGAGTTCGCGGTCGAGCACGGCGCGCACGCGCACATCGTCGATGGTCTTGGTCCAGGTTCCCACCAGGACGGTGGCGACGGCGTTGCCGGAGAAGTTGGTGACGGCGCGGGCCTCGGACATGAACCGGTCGATGCCGACGATCAGGCCCACACCGTCGATCAGATCCGGGCGATGGCTCTGCAATCCGCCGGCCAGGGTGGCCAGGCCCGCGCCGGTAACCCCGGCCGCGCCCTTGGAGGCGACGATCATGAACACCAGCAGGCCGATCTGCTGCCCCAGCGTCAGTGGCTTACCCATCGCGTCGGCGATGAACAGCGAGGACATCGTCAGGTAGATCGCGGTGCCGTCCAGGTTGAACGAATATCCGGTCGGCACCACGATGCCCACCGTCGAGCGTTCGACCCCCAGATGTTCCATCTTCGCGATCAACCGCGGCAACGCGGACTCCGAGGACGAGGTGGAGAAGATCAGGAGATATTCGCGGGCCAGGTAGCGAACCAGCTTGAAGATCGATACGCCCGAACTCACCCGCAGCAGCACGCCCAGTACGCCGAAGACGAAGACCAGGCAGGTCAGATAGAACGCGAGCATCAGTGCCGCAAGCTGTTTCACCGCATCCAGTCCGGTCGCCGCCACCACGTTCGCGATCGCGCCGAAGGCACCGAGCGGTGCCAGCCACAGGATCATGGTCAGGATCTTGAACACCAGCTTCTGTGCCAGCCCCACCGCGCGCAGGATCGGTTCGCCCTGCTTGCCCATCGCCTGCACGGCGAAGCCGACCAGCAGCGCCACGAACAGGGTCTGCAGCACGCTGCCGGCGGTCAGCGACGAGAGCAGCGAGGTCGGAATGATGCTCTCCAGGAAGTGCCAGGTGCCACCGCTGCCCTCGGCCTGTTTCACGTAGCCGGCGGCAGCGCCGATGTGTTCGTGCACGTTCAGGCCGCTGCCCGGCTGCAGCAGGTTGCCGACGACGAGACCGATCGTCAGCGCCACCGTCGACATGATCAGGAAGTAGCCGATCGACAGGCCGCCGATCTTGCCGACCCGTGCGGCCGCCCGCACCGACCCGATACCCAGCACGATCGTGCAGAAGATGACCGGGGAGATCATCATCTTGATCAGGTTGACGAACATGGTGCCCAGCTCGCCCACGGATTTTCCGAATGCGGGCGCCAGCCAGCCGACGAGTACGCCGGCCACGACCGCCACGATGACGGCGAGATAGAGCCAATGGGTACGGTCGCGACGGTGCGTCCGTGTCGAGTCGCTCATGAGATGTGCCTCCGGTGCTGCCCGATCTGTCCCTCGGGTTCGTACTGTGATGATGGGGGTGACCGTGACCTCGGTCACCATTACGTACGTTTCGTTCACGGGAGGACCGTTGCGGGCGAGAGGCCGGACCGCCGGACGTGGACGGGGCATGACCCTGGCCGGCCAGGTCTTCGTGGTGCAGCTGGCGGTCCTGGTGGTGGTGATAGCGGTCGGATCGGCGCTGGCGGTGTGGGAGGTGCGCCGGGAACAGGACGATGCGACGGCCCGGCGGGTCACCGGCATCGCGGTGGCCCTCGCGCAGGCGCCTTCCACGGCGGCCGCCGTGCGGACGCCGGATCCCACGGCCGTGCTGCAGCCGGTGACCGAACGGATCCGGCAGCGGACCGGAGTGGACTTCATCGTGGTGATGGCCCCCGACCGCACCCGGTACACCCATACCGATGTCAGCCGGATCGGACAGCCGTTCAGTGGCAACATCGATCGGGCGCTGGCCGGTGAGACGTTCACCGAGACCTACACCGGGACGCTGGGCCCGTCGATCCGGGCGGTCACACCCGTCGTCGACGACACCGGCCGGGTCGTCGCGCTGGTCTCGGCGGGCGTGACCCGCGCCCGCATCGGCGATCAGGTGAGTGCGCAGCTGCCGCTGATCCTCGGGGCGGCCGGCGCCGGTCTGCTGCTGGCCGTCCTGGGCGCACTGCTGCTGCGCCGCCGGCTGCTGCGCCAGACCCAGGGACTGGGTCCGGCCGAACTGCGGACGCTCTACGAACATCACGACGCGGTGCTGCACTCCGTGCACGAGGGCCTGATCGTGTTCGACCGCGACGACGAGGCGGCGGCGGTGGTCAACGACGAGGCCAGACGCTTGCTCGAACTCCCGGACGGCCCGGTGCGACGCGCCGATCTGCCGGTCTCGCTGCGGCGCCTCGACGCGACCGTGATCCGCGACGAGATGCACGTGACAGCGGCGCGGGTGCTGGTGGTCAATCAGGACGTCGTCTCCTGGGCGGGGCGGCGTCTCGGCACCGTTCTCACCATCCGTGACCACACCGAATTGCGCGACATCATGGGTGAGTTGGACTCCGCGCGCGGTCTGGCGGAATCGCTGCGCGCACAGGCGCACGAGGCGGCCAACCGGTTGCATGCGGTGATCACCATGGTCGAACTGGGCAATGTCGCCGGAGCCGTCGATTTCGCGACGGCCGAGCTACAGCTGTCCCAGGCGCTGATCGACCGCCTGACCGATGCGGTCCACGAGCCGGTACTGGTGGCACTGCTGCTCGGCAAGGTCGACCGGGCCATCGAGCGCGGAGTGGAGCTGACCGTCGCCGACGACACTGCGCTGGAATCCGCCGCCCCGCTGACCCCGCAGGAAATGGTAACCCTGGTCGGGAACCTCGTCGACAACGCGGTGGACGCGGTGGCGCAGAATCCCGACGCGTGGGTCGAGGTGACGGTCCGCTCGGAGGCATCGGCGCTGGTGGTCAGGGTCGCCGACAGCGGCCCGGGAATGTCGGAGGAGACCTTCGCCCGGGCGATGGAGCGGGGATATTCGACCAAGGCCGAACATCACGGCCTCGGCCTGGCGCTGGTGTGGCGGCTGGTGACCCGATACGGTGGCTCGCTGCGGGCCGAGCGAAGTCCCGAATCCGCTGTCGTGGTGAGGATTCCGGTGCGATGACGGGCCAGCCGATTCGGGTGCTGATCGTGGAGGACGAACCGCGCATCGCCGAGGCGCATCACTCGTATGTCGCGCGGGTGACGGGATTCGAGCCGGTGGGGGTCGCCGCCACCGGCCGCGACGCCATCCGCACGGCGACGCACGCTGCCGCCGCGGGAACTCCGATCGATCTGGTGCTGATGGATCTGGGACTGCCCGATATCGGCGGGCTCGAGGTGACCGCCGCCCTGGCCCGGCTGCGCCCGCGACCCGATGTCATCGCCATCACCTCGGCGCGCGACCTCGAGATGGTGCGTGCCGCGGTCGCGCACGGGATAGCGCTGTATCTGCTGAAACCGTTCACATTCGCGGCTTTCCGGGACAAACTCGAGCGCTATCTGGAATTCCGGGCCGCGCTGCCGGCCGATGATTCGACACTGACCCAGCACGACATCGATCGGGCATTGAGCGCGCTGCGTACCACCGATCCGAAGGCGTCCGCGCCGAAAGGTATCGCCCCGCAGACACTTCAGGAGATCTCCCGAGCGGTGCGCGAGACGCCGGCCGGGCTCTCGGCGACCGAAACCGGCCGCGCCGTGGGGGTTTCGCGGGTGACGGCATGGCGTTATCTGGAGCAGCTGGCGGCCGACGGCGTAGTGGAGCGCCGATCGGACTACGGCCGCGCCGGGCGTCCCCAGGTCCGATACGTCTGGCGCCGGTGATGTGCGGTCGGCTGTGCGCACGGTCGGCCGGGCGAGCACCGGCACGGCCGGGACCGGAATACGATCCGGCTCGGCGGCCGCACCCCGTCGGCGTACACCGAACGCGTGCGAGCGACTAGCCTGAGTTGTCGAACCGACATCCACCGAGAGGCTGATCCAGGCGCATGACGACCTCAGAACTTTCCGCTCAGACGAACCTGACTCCCGATGTCCGCAACGGCATCGACTACAAGGTGGCGGATCTGTCGCTGGCCGAGTTCGGCCGCAAGGAGATTCGACTGGCCGAACACGAGATGCCCGGTCTGATGGCGCTGCGCCGCGAGTACGCGGAGGTGCAGCCGCTGAAGGGTGCGCGCATCTCCGGTTCGCTGCACATGACGGTCCAGACCGCGGTGCTGATCGAGACCCTGGTCGAACTGGGTGCGCAGGTGCGCTGGGCCTCGTGCAACATCTTCTCGACCCAGGATCACGCGGCCGCCGCGGTCGTGGTGGGCCCGCACGGCACCGTCGACGAGCCCAAGGGCACCCCGGTCTTCGCCTGGAAGGGCGAGACCCTGGAGGAGTACTGGTGGGCGGCCGAGCAGATGCTGACCTGGCCGGGCGAGCCCGCCAACATGATCCTCGACGACGGCGGTGACGCCACCATGCTGGTGCTGCGCGGCGCCCAGTTCGAGAAGGCGGGGGTCGTCCCGCCCGAGGACGAGTCGCATTCGACCGAATACAAGGTATTCCTCAACCTGCTGCGCGCGAGCCTGGCCGCCGACGCCGGCAAGTGGAGCGCGATCGCCGAATCGGTGCAGGGTGTCACCGAGGAGACCACCACCGGCGTGTTGCGGTTGTACCAGTTCGCCGCCGCCGGTGAGCTGACCTTCCCCGCGATCAACGTCAACGACTCGGTCACCAAGTCCAAGTTCGACAACAAGTACGGCACCCGGCATTCGCTGATCGACGGCATCAACCGCGGCACCGATGTGCTGATCGGCGGTAAGAAGGTGCTGATCTGCGGTTACGGCGATGTGGGCAAGGGCTGCGCGGAGTCGATGGCCGGCCAGGGCGCGCGCGTGCAGGTCACCGAGATCGACCCGATCAACGCGCTGCAGGCGCTGATGGACGGTTTCGACGTCGTCACCGTCGAGCAGGCGATCGCCGATGCCGACATCGTGATCACCTCGACCGGTAACAAGGACATCATCGGCCTGGACCACATGAAGGCGATGAAGGATCAGGCGATCCTGGGCAATATCGGCCACTTCGATAATGAGATCGATATGGCCGCGCTGGAGAACTCCGGGGCCACCAAGCTGAACATCAAGCCGCAGGTCGACCTGTGGACCTTCGATTCCGGCAAGTCGATCATCGTGCTGTCCGAGGGCCGGCTGCTGAACCTGGGCAACGCCACCGGCCACCCCTCGTTCGTGATGAGCAACAGCTTCTCCAACCAGGTCATCGCGCAGATCGAGCTGTGGACCAAGCCGGAGCAGTACGACAACGAGGTCTACCGCCTGCCGAAGGTGCTCGACGAGAAGGTCGCCCGCATCCACGTCGAGGCGCTGGGCGGCACCCTCACCAAGCTGACCAAGGACCAGGCCGAGTACATCGGCGTGGACGTCGAGGGCCCGTTCAAGCCGGAGCACTACCGGTACTGAGTGCGGAAACGGTTGTCCCGCAGAAGCTTTCGCTTCGACGGGACAACCGTCTCGTGAGCCGCGACGCTCAGATCTGGCAGGTGGGGCTGGGGTGCAGCAACCAGCACAGCACCGAGCCCGGCTCGTTCGAACCGCTCGCCGAGCCGGATCCGAGCGGCGTGTCGGCGATCGCGGTGTTCGCCTCCGGGGTCCGGGCTGCCGTCGCGGCGGCGCAGACGGTGCCCGGGGTGCACCCGTGGCTGATGTCGCCGAGCAGTTTCAACAGGTCGATGAGGCTGCTGCCGGCGCCGCCGTCGGTGGCCGAATCCGCACTTCCGGAGGTGCCCGCGACCGGGGCGGCGGGCTCGAGCGGGAGCGGTGCGGCCGTCGCGACACCGGCGGCGAGGCCCGCGGTGATCGCGAGAGTCGCTGCGGCGGTACGTAATACACGAGTGATGAGCATGGGCGCCTTCCTGTTTTCGGGACGCTTCCTTGATCCCGCGCGGCGTCGCGGCCGTTATCCGGTGCGATGCCCCCAAAAGTAGCGTCTTCTGAAACGTCGACGTTTCCGATAACGCGCGGCGGGTGCGTGGAACAGGGCGGACGCAAAAGCTGTAACCTGCACGTTATGGGTGCACTCATCGCGGTAGAGGGCCTCGACGGCGCGGGTAAGCGGACGTTGATCGACGCCGTCGTCGCGGGCCTGCGCGACCGCGGTCTGCGCGTGGAGACGCTGGCCTTCCCGCGCTACGGCCGGTCGATCCACGCGGATCTCGCGGCCGAGGCCCTGCGCGGCCGGCACGGCGATGTGGCCGCATCCGTGAGCGCGATGGCGCTGCTTTTCGCCCTGGATCGCGCCGAGGCCCGCGACGAGTTGTCGAAACTGTTGGTGGACAACGATATTGTGCTGCTCGATCGGTATGTCGCCTCCAATGCCGCCTACAGCGCCGCGCGGGCCGGCGAGCAGGCGGACGGCGAAACGAGTTCGTGGGTAGCGGAATTGGAGTTCGGCCGGTTCGAACTGCCGGTCCCCGATATCCAGATACTGCTCGACGTGCCGACCGAGCTGGCGGTCGAACGCGCCCGGCGCCGAGGTGAACTCGACACGGCACGCGCGCTCGACGCCTACGAACGGGATATATCGCTGCAGGAACGTACGGCGGCGGTCTATCGTGTGTTGGCCGAATCGCGGTGGCACGGGCCGTGGTGGGTCCATGCGCCGCAGGACGATCCGGTCCGACTCACCGAACGACTGGCGGAAATGATTGGCCGATAGGGTGGCATGTGCGTCGGTAATGTAACCAGTGTTGGCGTGGTTGCCCGTTCCGAGCCGGAGAGATGACAACATAGTAATTATGAAGCCGAAGATTCTGGTCGTCGACGACGATATGGCGCTCGCCGAGATGCTCACGATCGTCTTGCGCGGCGAGGGTTTCGACCCCCATGTGGTCGGCGACGGCACGCAGGCGCTCACCGCGGTCCGGGAGCTACGCCCGGATCTGGTGCTGCTCGACCTCATGCTTCCGGGCATGAACGGTATCGACGTGTGCCGGGTGCTGCGCGCCGATTCCGGTGTGCCGATCGTGATGTTGACGGCCAAGACCGACACGGTCGACGTCGTCCTGGGCTTGGAATCGGGTGCCGACGACTACATCGTCAAACCCTTCAAGCCGAAGGAGCTGGTCGCGCGGGTGCGGGCGCGGTTGCGCCGTACCGACGACGAGCCGGCCGAACTCCTGTCGATCGCCGACATCGTCATCGACGTACCGGCCCACAAGGTGACCCGCAGCGGTCAGCAGATATCGCTGACTCCGCTCGAATTCGATCTGCTGGTGGCACTGGCGCGCAAACCGCGGCAGGTGTTCACCCGTGAGGTGCTGCTCGAGCAGGTGTGGGGTTACCGGCACGCGGCCGACACCCGCCTGGTGAACGTGCACGTGCAGCGACTGCGGGCCAAGGTCGAGAAGGATCCCGAGAACCCTGAGATCGTGCTGACCGTTCGTGGCGTGGGCTACAAGGCCGGACCGCCGTGATCGCAGGCTCCAGAAGCCGCGTCGAGCGGCTGCTGGCAGCCGTGGTGGCCTGGTTCAAATCCGTCGGAGAATCGCTGGGCCACACGTGGCGGCGATCGTTGCAGTTGCGCGTGGTGGTCTCCACGCTCACTCTGTCGCTGATCGTCATCACGATCCTCGGTGTGGTGCTGACCAGTCAGATCACCGACCGCCTCCTGGACGCGAAAGTCAATGCGGCCGTTGAGGAGATGAGCCGCGCTCGCAATACCGTCGAGGCGCAGTTGACGGGCGTTTCCGATTCGAGCACCCAGGCGGTCCGGCTGCAGGACGCCGTGCGCGCACTGTCGACCGGCAGCAGTTCGTCCGCGGGCGGCGCCGGAACCTACAACGTCGCGCTGGCGATGGTGGGCGACGGCCAGCAGGAGGTGACCGCCGGGCCCATCACGGAGGTGCCGGCCGAGTTGCGCCGGTTCGTCCAGCAGAACCAGGTGAGCTATCAGTTCGCGACGATCTCGGATCCGGACGGTTACCGCGGGCCGGCGCTGATCATCGGCAGCCCGAGCTCGGAGGTGCCGACCCTCGAGGTCTATCTGATCTTCCCGCTCAACAACGAGCAGCGCAGCCTGAGCCTGATGCGCGGCACCATGCTGATCGGTGGCATCGTGCTGCTGCTGTTACTGGCCGCGATCACCGCGCTGGTGGCCCGGCAGGTGGTGTTGCCGATCCGCTCGGCCGCCCGGATCGCCGGACGTTTCGCCGACGGCCGCCTCAAGGAGCGGATGCTGGTCCGGGGTGAGGACGATATGGCCAGACTCGCCATGTCGTTCAACGAGATGGCCGAAAGTCTGTCCAATCAGATCACTCAGCTCGAGGAATTCGGCAATCTGCAACGCCGCTTCACCTCCGATGTCAGCCACGAACTGCGAACTCCGCTCACCACGGTGCGCATGGCCGCCGACCTCATCCACGGATCCAGCGACGAACTCGATCCGGCGCTGGCCCGCAGTGCCGAACTGCTGGTGACCGAGCTGGACCGGTTCGAGGGTCTGCTCAACGACTTGCTCGAGATCAGCCGCCACGACGCGGGTGTGGCCGAATTGCAGATCGAATCGCTGGATGTGCGGATGTGCGCGCGGGCGGCGGTCTCCACGGTCCGGCATCTGGCCAAGGACGCCGGCTGCGAACTGGTGGTGGACCTGCCCGAGGAACCGCTGGTCGCGGAGGTCGACCCGCGCCGCGTCGAACGCGTGCTGCGCAATCTGCTGGCCAACGCCATCGACCACAGCGAGGGCAAACCGGTCCTGATCCGCATGCGTGGTGACGTCGACGCCAACGCCGTCGCGATGGTGGTGCGCGATCAGGGTGTCGGACTTCGGCCCGGTGAGGAGAAGCTGGTCTTCAATCGCTTCTGGCGGTCGGATCCCTCGCGGATGCGCCGTTCCGGCGGTACCGGCCTGGGTCTGTCGATCAGCGTCGAGGACGCCAATCTGCACGACGGCCGGCTCGAGGCCTGGGGCGAGCCCGGGGTGGGCGCGAGCTTCCGTCTCACCCTGCCACTGGTGCGCGGACGAAAACTCGGACCGAGCCCGCTCTCGCTGGAACCGCCCAAGCGGCGGCTGGCCGAGCTGCCGGCCGGGTCGGTGGAGGCGGCGGACGAGCTCGCGGAACCGGCGGACGATGCGCTCGCCGACCCGGCGGACCCGGCCGCGAGCCGGGCGCCGGCGGACGGGCTCGACGGTCACGCGGTCGTTGCCGGTACCGTCGAAGCGGATGCCGATGCCGAGCCGTCGGCGCGGACGACGCCGCCGGACGCGGACGCCTCGGAATCGCCGGACGGTGAACCGGGGGCCGAGCGGACCTCGCCGAAGCCGGCGGGTGAGAGCGCGGGCGGCTCGGACGACTCCGCACTCGCCGACAAAGAGGACATCAACCCATGAACCGCACCCGTCTGGCAACGCTGCTCGCCGCGCTGTTCAGCTGCGTGCTGGTCCTCGCCGGCTGCGCCAATCTGCCGGATTCCTCGGCGCCGCAGGCGTTGGGAACGCTCAACCGTCAGCCGACGTCGACCGGCCCACATCCGCCCACCTCCGGGCGGGACCCGGATCTGTTGCTGCACGACTTCCTCGACGCCACCGCCGATCCGGCCGACCACCATCGAACGGCGCGGCAGTACTTGACGCCGGGGGCCGCGGAGGGTTGGGACGACAGTGCGCGCACCGTCATCGTCGACAAACCCGACACCCTTCGGGAGTCGAGGTCGGACGACTCCGCGACCTACCGCATCCGAGCGCGAAAACTGGGTGAGCTTGCCGCAGACGGGTCCTTCCGCGCCCAGGACAATACGTACGAGACCAGAATCGAGATGAGCAAGGTCGGCGACGAGTGGCGCATCAGCCAGGTGGAACCGGGCGTGGTAGTGGACAGCTCCGCGTTCTACAAGTCGTATCGTCGGTATCCGCTGTATTTCGCCAACAGCCCCGGGACCACCATGGTTCCCGAGTTGCGTTGGATCTCGAGCCCGAAGGACCAACTGACGCAGCGGCTGGTAGGACTGCTCGCCGCGGGCCCACAGCCGACCCTGGCGCCGGCCGTGCGCAATATGCTCGCCCCGCCTGTCAGCGTGCGCGAAGGTATCACCAAAGCCAACGGCGAACCGGATAACGTCGGCGTCGGGCTGGGCGGGGTACGCATAGATTTCGCCGGTGCCTCGGCTCTTGATGCGCGCGGTAAGGAAATGCTGGCAGCCCAGGTGGTACTGACACTGGCAGGGGCGGATATCCCCGGCCCCTACGTGTTACTCGCCGACGGCAAGCCGCTGGACGACCGGTACGCAGGCGTGGGCTGGTCGTTGGACGACGTCAGTGCAATGAATCCGACAACTCCCACAGGAGATCGGTCCAACCTCCATGCGTTGCGGGATGGCTCGCTGGTTGCCGTGGATGTCTCCAAGGGGCAGATCGTCCGTATGCCCGGATACTTCGGTGCCGCCCGAAATCTGCAGTCGGTCGGATTGTCGGAAGACGGAAAGTTGATCGCCGCGGTCGCCGAGAGCGGCGAGCCTGCGCCCGCGCCGAAACACACCCTCATCATCGGCAGCTATGACGGCGCTTCCACATTCTCGGTCGTCCAGGGCGAGACCATCACGCGGCCGTCATGGACCTCCAATGGCGAGGCCGCGTGGGCGGTGGTCGACGGAACTCGGGTGATCCGAGTTGCGCACGATCGCGGCACCGGCAACGTATCGATGCAGGACATCGATACGTCGATGCTGACTTCGGGTGAGGCGAACAGCACCGACCCGGTGCCCCGTCTCCCGATCACCGATCTCAGTATCTCTCGCGACGGAACGCGTGCAGCGATCATCGCCGGAGGCAAGGTTTACCTCGCTGTCGTGATTCAGCATCCGGATGGCAAGTTCGCACTGGTGTCGCCCAGGCCGGTGGCGGTCGATCTGAGCACAACGGCCGTATCCATCGACTGGTCCACTCCTGATTCTCTCGTTCTGGCACGAGAAGGAGACGTGAACCCGGTGGAGTCGGTCTTCATCGATGGTTCGGAGCTGACGCCACTGTCCAGTCAGAACCTGACTCCACCTGTCCGCGTGGTGAGTGCTGCCCCCGGTATTCTCTACGCCGCCGATTCACGTGCGGTAATGCAACTGCAGTCGACAGGACCGTCGGCGGACCGGTTTTGGCGTGAGACGCCGGGGCTCGGTGCGAACACGGTGCCGGTTCTGCCGGACTGAACAATCCATCCGCGTCATAAATCCGTTGTGCTCCAAAGGATCTCGATGTAATGTCGGCTGCGGCCCGACGAGTTCGTCGAGCTCGGGGGTTTGTTCAGGGAGGGATTCGAATGTTCCGCATATTGTCTGTCGCCGCAACATCTGCACTTGCCGTTGCTGTTGTCGGTATCGGGGTCGCGCACGCCGCTGACCTGCCCACTCCGGAGGGGACAGTGTTCACGGGCGAATATGCGCAATATGACTGCGCCAGGGCGTTGGAGCAGGACCTCAATGCGCTCAATGGGGCGGCGCAGGGTACTTGTGACCCCGACGGGTCAGGCGGGTGGGTGCTGCACATCGGCACACACTGACGGCGGGAACTCTGGTCCGTCCAGCAACTAGCGCGCGGCCTGGGCATCCGGTTCCGGACAATCCGGAACCGGATGCCCAGGCCGTTCGTCGGTTCGGGGCCAAGTGAACCTTTCCCGAGCGCTACCTGTCGGTGGCCTCGGCCAGACTGGGCCGATGCGGACGCTGCTGGATTTGGTCCTGCCGCAGTACTGCGGGGGATGTGGATCGGCCGGAATCGGATGGTGCGGGGAATGTGCCGCGACACTGAGCGCGGAGCCCATGCGGGTATGGCCGCGCACCGATCCGGGGGTGCCGTGCTGGGCGTTGAGCGGATACGCGGGTCCGGCCCGGCGCGCCGTGGTGGCGGCCAAGGAATCGGGCCGCCGGGATCTGATCGCACCGCTGGGCCGGGCCCTGGCCCGCGGTATCGGCCTGCTGCGGGCTCCCGGCCGCCCGCTGATTCTGGTTCCGGCGCCGAGCCGCCGGGTCGCGGCCCGGCGTCGTGGGGGCGATCCGGTCCTGCGGACGGCGCGCGTCGCGACCGGTTGGCTGTCCGATTGCCATCTCGCACCCGTGCTGTGGGCGCGCGGTGAGGTGCGCGACTCCGTCGGACTGAGCGCGCGAGCGCGCCGGGACAATCTGGCGGGCCGGCTCGTCTGCCGCATCGGTGCGACGTCGGCCCTGCGGACCCTCGCGGCCGCCGACATCGTACTGGTAGACGATGTTCTCACCACGGGCGCGACCGCGGCCGAATCGGTGCGGGTTCTGGCGCTGGCCGGGCTGAACGTGCGGGCCGTAATGGTGACATGCGCCGCGTGAGTGGGAGAAATTTGCGTGAACAGTGGCGGACGGATCGTTGGCGTAATAGCGTTGCTGACAGAGCGATCTGACACCCGAACCCAGAGTTTGGAGGTGGCGACTCGGACGACTTCGTACCGAGCATTCCGGCATGAGTGGCGGGCCACGGGTGGCAGTCTGCAAGCCCTTTCCGAATCCCGCGCAACCTCTCCCCGGTCGGCTCGGTGCGGTTGCTAACCCGCCGCACATGGAGTTGTGCGGCCAGATCCGGGAGGTACGCGTGACGACTTCACGACCTTCAGTGAAAGAAGCAGATCCCTCGACCGGTACGGGCACCCAGCTGGGTTCCGGTGAACTGAACGGAGCCGAACAGACTATTTCGGATGTGCCCCGGACGCCCGAAGCGGACGTCGTGGTCAAGGGACGTAACGTCGAGGTACCCGATCATTTCCGCATTCACGTCGCGGACCGACTCTCCCGTCTGGAACGTTTCGATCCGTCGATATACCTCTTCGATGTCGAGCTGTTCCATGAACGAAACCGCCGCCAGCGCAAGAATTGTCAGCGTGTCGAAATCACCGCGCGCGGCAAGGGCCCGGTGGTCCGGGCCGAAGCCTGTGCCGACAGTTTCTACGGCGCACTGGAATCCGCGGTGGTCAAACTCGAGGCCCGATTGCGGCGCAGCAAGGATCGCCGCCGGGTGCACTACGGCGAGAAGACACCCGTCTCCGTCGCGGAGGCGACGGCCGCGCTGGTCGAGGACACCCTGCCCGCTGGCGCCGACGGATCCGAGCCGGCCGACCGCGCCGACACCGAATCGAGCGAGTACGCCGGGCCGGGGCATATCGTGCGCACCAAGGTCCATTCCGCGACTCCGATGTCGGTGGACGACGCGCTGTATCAGATGGAACTCGTCGGCCACGATTTCTTCCTCTTCCACGACCGCGAAACCGACCGACCGTCGGTGGTCTACCGCCGCCACGCCTTCGACTATGGGTTGATCAGGCTGACGTAACGAGTTTTCGGGAGCTGGACGGCCGGGGCCGAGAGCCCCGGCCGTTCGTCGTTCACCGGGCCGGCGAGATTACCGTGACATCTTGTATCGGCATCTTGCTCGTCCTACTGTAAAGGCATGGCCACCAAGCGTTCTCGCCGCGCCGTCATCGTCGCGGGTGCTCGTACCCCGTTCCTGCGCGCCTTCACCGACTACACGCGGATGGACACCATCGATCTGGGTGTCCTGGCGGTGGGCGGGCTGCTCGAGCGGACCGGACTGCCCAAGAATCAGGTGCAGGCGATGGTGTGGGGCGGGGTGATCCTGCCGAGTGCGGCGCCCAACGTCGCGCGGGAGATCGCCCTGGATCTGGGACTCGACCACGGCTGCGAGGGCTACACGGTCACCCGTGCGTGTGCCTCCGGACTGCAGGCGGTGACCGCGGCGGCGGCCGCCATCGAACGCGGGGAATACGACATCATGGTCGCCGGCGGCAGCGATTCCACCAGCAATGCCGAGGTGAAGCTGCCGCAGAAGATGGTGCACGCGGCCGCGCCGCTGGCCCTGGGTAAGCCGAAGCCGAAGGACTATCTGTCCGCGGTGGCGCAGCTGGCGCCGTTCACGGATCTGCTGCCGCGCCGGCCGAAGATCGCCGAGCGCACCACCGGCGAGGTGATGGGGGAGTCGGCGGAGAAGATGGCCCGCATCAACGGCATCACCCGGGAGCAGCAGGACGCCTTCGCCGCCCGCTCGCATCATCGCGCGGCGGCGGCGATCGAATCCGGCCGGTTCGACCGGGAGGTACTCGCGGTCGCCACGCCGGACGGGAAGGCGGTCACTCGCGACGGACTCGTGCGCGCGAACACCGGTGTCGAGAAGCTGGCGACCCTCGCCCCGGTCTTCGAGCGGGACGGGACGGTGACGGCGGGCAACGCCAGCCCGCTCACCGACGGCGCGGCCGCGGTGCTGCTGATGAGCGAGGAGAAGGCGCGCGCCCTGGGCTTCGAACCGCTGGCGGCCTTCCGGTCCTGGAGTTTCGTCAGCGTCGACCCGTCCGATCAGGTGCTGATCGGTCCGGCCATCTCCATGCCGCGGGCGCTCGACAAGGCAGGGCTGGCCCTGTCGGACATCGATGTCGTCGATATCCACGAGGCCTTCGCCGCCCAGACCCTCTCGGTGGTGTCGGCCCTGGGCAGCGACGCGTGGGCCAAATCCCGGCTGGACCGCGACAGTGCCGTCGGCGAGATCGACCCGGACATCCTCAATGTGCACGGCGGTTCGATCGCGATCGGCCACCCCTTCGGCGCCACCGGTGCGCGCATGGTGACGACCATGGCCAACGAGCTGGCACTCACCGGGAAGAGCACTGCGCTGCTGGGCATTTGCGCTGCGGGAGGGCATGGCGCGTCCGCGGTCCTCGAACGGGTGTAGGCAGGGCGCTAGTACCGCTCCCAGTGGATCGCGTCGTCGAGTGGACGCCGGTCGCGCCAGCCGAACCGTTCCAGATCCGGCGTGTGCTGGAATTCGTGCACCGGGCCGATGCACAGCCACGCGACGGGACGAATGCCGGCGGGCAGCTCGATCAAGTCGGTGAGGAAGGGTGCGTCGTAAAAACTCACCCAGCCGACGCCCACCCCTTCGGCGGTCGCGGCCAGCCACAGGTTCTGGATCGCGAGAACCGTGGAGTACAAACCGGTTTCGGGGACCGTCGCGCGACCGAGGATCTGCGGGCCGCCGCGACTGTCGTCGTGGGTGACGACTATCCCGGTGCCGCTCTCGGTGATGCCTTCGATCTTGATCGGCTCGAAGGTGCGGGCTCGCTCCGGTGGCAGCGAATCGCGGAATTCGACGCGCTTCTCGGCGACGTGTGCGGCGAAGCGCGCCAATGTCGCCGGGTCACGCACGACGACGAAATCCCACGGCTGCGAATTGCCGACGCTGGGTGCGCGATGGGCCGCGTCGAGGATTCGGAGCAGGGTCGCATCGTCGACGAGATCGCCGGTGAATTCGGCACGCACATCGCGGCGCCGCCGGATCACGTCGTAGATGCTGGATTCTTGCGTTGACACCGGTTCAGTCAATCAGGCCCGGACGTGGGCAGACGAAAGGGGCTCCCCGGATATCGAATCCGGAGAGCCCCTTCTGTTCGGTGATCGCTAGGCGGCCGAGCCGACCGTCTGCCGGCGTTCCGCCACCCGGCGCTTGCCTTCCTTCAGCGCGGTGCGCAATCCGCGCCGGCGCCCGGTCACCGGGTCGACCGTGCCGATGCCACCGAATGCGCGCTCGGACTTGGTCTCGGGAGCGTCGTCGGTGCCACGGCGCAGATATTTGTTGGGCAGCGACAGCTTGATGATGGTGCGCCACGATTTCGCGTACTGCACCGGCAGCGAGCCGCTGGTGTAAGGCAGGTCGTATTTGTCGCACAAATCCCGCACGCGCACCGAGATGGCCCGCAGCCGGTTGCTCGGCAGGTCCGGGAACAGGTGGTGCTCGATCTGATGGGAGAGGTTGCCGGTCATGAAATGCATGACCGCGCCGCCGGTGATATTGGCGCTGCCCAGCATCTGGCGCAGGTACCACTCGCCCTGCGTTTCGTTGTCCACATCGCCCTTGGTGAACTTCTCCGCACCGTCGGGGAAGTGGCCGCAGAAGATCACCGCGTTGGTCCACACATTGCGGACGATATTGGCGGTGATATTGGCCGTCAGCGTGGACAGGAAGGCCGGTCCGGTCAGCAGCGGGAAGATCACATAATCCTTGGCCGCCTGCTTGCCGACCTTCTTCAGCACGACCTTGCGGTCCTGCTCGAATTGCCGGCGTTCCGGAGAATCGGCCGGCCACTTCTTCTTCGCGACCTTGCCCAGCTCCAAATGCTGGATGGCCACGCCGTATTCGAAGAACATCTGCAGCAGCAGGTTGTAGACCGGCTGTCCGAGGTAGAACGGCGTCCACCGCTGATCGCGCGTCACGCGCAGCAGGCCGTAGCCGATGTCGTCATCCATACCCAGCACGTTGGTGTACTTGTGGTGCAGGTAGTTGTGCGTGATCTTCCAGTGTTCCGACGGTCCGGCGTTGTCCCACTCCCAGTTGGAGGAGTGGATTTCCGGATCGTTCATCCAGTCCCACTGGCCGTGCATGACGTTGTGGCCGATCTCCATGTTCTCGATGATCTTGGCGGCCGACAACATCGCCGTGCCGGCCAGCCAGGCCGGCGGCAGGAAACTGGCGAACAGCGTGGCGCGACCCCCGATTTCCAGGGCGCGCTGCAAACGGATCACGTTACGGATGTAGCGGGCGTCGTTCTCGCCTCGGGAGGCCTCGATTTCGCGACGGATCGCATCCAGCTCCGCGCCGATCGCTTCTACATCCTCTGGAGTGAGGTGGGCGTATTCCTTGACATCCGAGATCGCCATGCTGGTTACACTACCGTAGGTTACGGTCCCGTAGGTTGTCTCCGGATCGGATTACAACTGTGGCGTATACCGCATTGTGATCGTGACCGATATGGCTTAGGTTAGTCGCCTTCGCTGTTGCCGCAACCGGACGCGAACGGTCGCTCGTCCCCGCAGTCCGCGGCGCCGGAGTATCTGCTTCTCGGCCCGAGCCTTCTCCTGCAGAGCGAGCTTGGCTTCGCGCAGCGCCTCCTTTTCCTGCCGTGCCTTCTCGCGCAGTGCGGCCTTGGCTTCCACCATTGCCGACCGCAATCCCTGCCGCCTTCCGGTGAGCGGGTCGACGCCGGACAGCGGCTCTTCGGTACCGGCCGTCAACGGGCGGGTCAGCAGCGAGAATTTGCGTTCCGACGACGTCTCTGGGGCGTCGTCCGCGGTCCGGCGCAGGAATCGGTCGGGCAGCGCCAGTTTGTGAATCGTGCGGAACGCCAGGGCATATTGTTTGCCCAGCGATCCCGTGGTGTACGGCAGGTCGTATTTGTCGCAGAGTTGGCGGACCTGTTGGGCGATCTCCGGATACCGATTGCTCGGAATGTCCGGAAAGAGGTGATGCTCGATCTGGTAGCACAGATTGCCGCTCATGAAGGCCATCGCCGGGCCGGCCTGGAAGTTGGCACTGCCCAGCATCTGCCGCAGATACCATTCCGCCCGGGTTTCGTCCGCGAACTGCTCCTGGGTGAATTTCTCGGCGCCGTCCGGGAAATGCCCGCAGAAGATCACGGCGTACGCCCACAGATTGCGGATCAGGTTGGCCGTCGCGTTGGCCTTCAGCGTCGCCTTCCAGCCCGGACCGCTCAGCAGCGGAAAGACCACGAAGTCCTTGGCGACCTGGCGGCCGGCCTTGCGCAGGAACTGCCGGTTGGGTTCGGACAGCAGGTCGCTGCGCGGAACTCCGGTCTGCTGTTTCTCGATCTTCAGATCGTGCAGGGCGATACCCCACTCGAAGAGCGCGGCCAGGATCAGATTCGCCACCGGCTGAGCGAGATTGATCGGCTTCCACTCTTCGTCGCGGGTCATGCGCAGGATGCCGAAGCCCACGTCGTCGTCCATGCCGACGATGTTGGTGTAGGTGTGGTGCGAGAAGTTGTGCGCCCGTTTCCACTGCCCGGAGGTGCCGGTCATATCCCACTCCCAGCTGGTGGAGTGGATCTCCGGGTCGTTCATCCAGTCCCATTGCCCGTGGCTGACGTTGTGCCCGAGCTCCATATTCTCGATGATCTTGGCCACCGACAACATCGCGGTGCCCGCGACCCAGGCCCATTTGTTGCGTCCGGCGAACAGGACCGCGCGGCCGGCGGCCTCGAGCGTGCGCTGGGCGCGGATGGTGCGCCGGATGTAGGCGGCGTCGCGCTCACCCAGCGATTGCTCGACCGTGCGGCGGATGGTGTCGAGTTCCTGCCCCAATGTGTCGATATCGGCAGCCGTCAGATGCGAATACGCCTTGATGTCGGTGATGGCCACGGTCCTGCAATGCCTCCGCTTCGCTCCGGCGGTGTCGAATGAATGCCTCTGCATCGCGTCGGCGGGCCGGTATCGGATTGCCTCCGCTGCGCTTCGATGGACTGCCTCCCCCGCGCTTCGGCGGCATGGGCTCCGCTGCGCTTCGGTGGGAGGTCTCGGTCTTGTCCTCTTCAGAGTATCGGTAACCCGTGGTGATCGCTCGCGCCGCCGCGGGGCGCACGGGTGAACACCACCGGAACGCGACTCACACGTCCAGGGTGCAGTCGCCGGCCGCGGCCGAGATGCAGGTCTGGATTTTCTCCCCGGCCTGGTGTTCGGCGCCGTTGCGCAGATCGCGCACATGTCCGTCGGTCAGGGTGACCACGCAGGTCTGGCAGATACCCATCCGGCAGCCGAACGGCATCTGCACGCCCGCGGCCTCACCGGCCTCGAGCAGGCTGGTGGCGCCGTCGGCCTCGGCGCTGCGATCGGTGCGGGCGAAGGTGACCGTGCCGCCCTCGCCGACCGCCGAACGTTCCACCTCGAACCGCTCGACATGCAGCTTGTCGCTGATACCCGCTGCGGCCCAATGCTTCTCGACATCGTTGAGCAGACCGGCCGGACCGCAGGCCCAGGTCTCGCGCTCGCGCCAGTCCGGGAACCGGCTGTCGAGATCGGCCAGATCGAATTTGCCCTGCTCGCCGGTGAGGTGGATATGCGCGGTGAAGCCGGGATGCTTGTCGTGCAGCGCCCGCAGTTCCGCGCCGAACATGACGTCCTCGGCGGTCCGGGCGGAGTGGATGTGCACGATGTCGTCCATCGCGTCGCCGTCGGTGCGGTCGGCGGCGCGGCGGTCCATGGTCCGCAGCATCGCCATCACCGGGGTGATGCCGCTGCCGGCGGTGATGAACAACACCTTCGCCGGCGGGGGCTCCGGCAGGACGAACCCGCCCTGCGGCGCGGCCAGGCGAACCACCGTGCCCTGCGGCACGCCGTTGACCAGGTGGCTGGACAGGAAGCCCTCCGGCATCGCCTTCACCGCGATCGAGATCACTCGTTCGGCGCGGTTGTCGCGATGGGTCCAGTCCGGCGGGCAGGTCAGCGAATACGACCGCCAGTGCCAGCGCCCCTCGACCAGGACACCGATGCCGATGTACTGACCGGGGGTGAAGGTGAAATCGAAACCCCAGCCCGGCTTGATCACCAGGGTCACCGAATCGGCGGTCTCCTTGCGGACCTCGATGATCCGTCCGCGCAGTTCCCGCGCCGACCACAGCGGATTCACCAGATGCAGATAGTCATCGGGCAGCAGCGGGGTGGTGATGCGGGCCGCCGCGCCGCGCAGCGCGTCCAGGCGCGTCCGCCCGGCCATCTTCGCGTCGGCGACCGGGGCCTCGAGCCATGCCCGCAGGCCTTGTACCGATTTCGACACCATCGTGCGAATGCTCATTTCCTGTGATCACGCGCCTGCGGCGCACCCTTCGAGCCAAGGTTACGGCATCGTAGGTTAGCGGGCGGATCAGAGGAGGTCGAGCAGGAACGGCAACTCCTGTGCCGCGTACCAAGCCAGCTGGTGATCCTCCGCGTCGCCCAGCACGAATTCCGCGTCCGGATCGCCCAGGTCGGCCGCGTCGACGACGTCGACGGCCTTCGCGACCTGAGGTTCGGCCTCGGCCAGATCGACGTGCACCGAGGCGATGCGCTTGTAGGTGATCGGCCCGGACAGCCGGACCACCGCATCGTCGAGATCCGGGCGCAGGGTCGTGCCCGTCACATCGGCGGCGATCACGGCACGGCGGTAGACGGGGGCCGAATACGACGATCCGGTGTCTTCGGCGGCGTCCGGATCTGTTCCGTCCTCCGGTTCGGCATCGCCGTCGTCGGCGTGCATCAGTGCGGATTCGCGTTCCTCGGCGAGCAGCCGCAGCGATGCGCGCGCCGCCTCACCCATCGCCACCTCGGCCAGTTCCTCGTCGTCGCCGGAGGCGTAGGCCTCGCGCAACGCGGGGGTGACCGCGAAGGCGGTGTCGTTCACCGCGCGAATTTCGCGCTGCGCCACCAGCTCTCGGAGCATGGCGATGGTGGCCGGGACATAGACGCGTAGCTTGCCCTGATCAGACGCAGGCACCGAGCATCTCCTCCATGGATTCGCGCACCGCCGCCGCCAGTACGGCGATATCGGCCATCGCCTCGCGGTCGGCATTGAGACCGTAGAACACACGTCCGTCGTAGGACGTGATTCCGATGCTCGACGCCTGATTGCGCAGCAACGGCGATACCGGATACATCTCCAGCATCCGTGCGCCGCCGATATACATCGGCCGCTGCGGACCCGGGGCGTTGGTGATCACCAAGTTGAATGTGTGTTCTGCGAACGTACTCGCCGCCCGCACGCTCATCGCGTGCAGGCTGGCCGGGGCGAAGCCGGCCATGTGAACCAGGGTGCGCGCCCGCACGGCGCGCCGATGCCGGGCATTCTCGGCCGTGGCATGCGAGATGTGCGACAGCCGCATCACCGGATTCTGCTCTCCCACCGGCAGATCGATCAGGAACGAGGAGACCTCGCTGGCCGGGCTCACGTCGTCGGGTGACCCGTCGACGTAGACCGACATCGGTACCACCGCGCGCAGCACCGCCGATCCGACCAGCACCTCACCGCGCGATTGCAGGAATATCCGCAGCGCGCCGGTCACCACGGCCAGGATGGCGTCGTTGATGGAGCAGCCGAAGTGTCTTCGAATGCGGCGATAGTCCTCGAGGTCGGTCCGTGCGATGTCGAACCGGCGGCACCGCGAGATCGAAGTGTTGAAGGGGCTGTCGGGCGCCGTCCGCCCGGCCGCGCGCACCCGGTCGACCGCGGCGTCGACCGCCTTGCCCGCGGCCGCCACCACCGCCGACGCGTTGGCTCCGGCATCGCGGACGACTTCCCATGCCGTCGCGGGCTGGGTCGCTATTTCGGCCAGTGACATGCCCAGCAGTTCCATGTCGCCGGGTTCACGGTGGGCCACCCAGGTATCGGGTGCGACCACCCGCGGCGAGGGCCCCGAGTCCAGGATGACGTGGCCGATCTCGAGCGCGGTCTCACCATCCACCAGCGCCGAATGGGTTTTGGTGAAGATCGCGCAGCGGTCCTCGGACAGGCCTTCGATCAGATACATCTCCCACAGCGGCCGGCTCGGGTCGAGCGGTCGCGACGACAGCCGCCCGACCAGTTCGTAGAGCTGCTCGTCGGAGCCCGGAGCCGGCAGCGCCGATCGCCGCACGTGATAGGTGAGGTCGAAGCGGCTGTCCTCGACCCAGACCGGGCGCCCCACCTTGAACGGGACCTCACGGACCTTGCGGCGGTAGCGGGGCACCATCGACAACCGGCTGTCGACCAGGTCCAGCAGCGTCTGGTAGTCCACGCACGGAGATCCGTCGCCGGGGTCCTCGGGGGCGACGCGCACGATCGCGAGAGAGCCGATGTGCATGGGATTGCTGCTCGACTCGAGCCGGAAGAACGACGCGTCCTGCGGCGTCAGTCTCGTGATCACGCTGTCCGAGCTCCTCTCCGTTGCCGCTCTCCATTGTGGAGTGACACAAACCTTGCGCGCGTGACTGTGTGGGACTTGTCGCGTCGGCGTCGGAATTCCGCCGTCGTCGACGCCGCGCATGGCATGCTGGTTCGATCCGTGCCCAAGCATGCCGACCAGGGGGAGTGTCGAATGCTCGAGTCTTCTGCAAGCCCGGTATACACCCGTCGCGCCCGCCGCGCGCCGGTATTCGAACCGCCGTTGGATCCGAGGAGTTCCGGTGGTGCGACTGCGGGAAAGTCGCTCGATCGGGGGGCGGCCGCGCACGTCGTGCCGCGACTGCGGACCCCGCGCCGGTCCGCGCACGACGGCCGCTCGCCGGGGTCCGGCGCGGGTGTGCCGGTGTCGTCCGACATATGCGGCGGGGACGAAATCGGTACGGCCGCAGCGCAGTTCGCGGAGCGGTCGCTGCGCCTGGTGCTCGAGGTCATCGACGGGCGGCGTCCGCTCGGGCAGTTGCGTCCGGTGGTGGAGCCGACCGTGCTGGCCGCCGTCGAAACGCTCGCCCGCACCGCCGCCGCGGAGCGCCGCCTCGGTACGGCGGTGCTCGTCACCGTGAAGCTCGCCGAGGTCACCGCGAGTGCTGCGGAGGTGTGCGGCGGATACGAGCGGGGGCAGCGCCGTTTCGCCGTCGCCGCGCGGCTGGTGCTGCGCCGCGGGCGTTGGCGGATGAGTGCCTTGCGCATGCGGTGATCGCGGGCGTGTGTCGTGCCGAAGTGTGATCGATCACTGCCGGGCCCCGATGGGCCGCGGCTGTCCGTGGATGTTCCGACGCGGCGGCGCCTACGATGGAGGCCGCATTACCATGGACGATGCCGCTTATCCGCGCGCCGGGGATTTCGCCCATACGATGTGGCGGGGGCTTCGGTATGCCGCGAGTAGTGCGGTGTGCCGAAGATGTAGCACTGCAAGACGACAACATCGACCAGAGGACTGACGAGACCCGTGCCTGCGCTGACACTGACGAGGTTGCTACGTTTTGGTGAGGGTCGCACCGTCAAGCGGCTCGCGCATCTGGCCGACGAAGTTCTCAGTCTGGAAGACGAGTACGCCGATCTCACCGACGCGGAACTGCGGGCCAAGACCGACGAATTCAAACAGCGCTACATCGACGGCGAATCCCTGGACGAGTTGCTGCTCGAGGCTTTCGCCACCGCGCGCGAGGCCTCCTGGCGTGTGCTGAATCAGAAGCATTACAAGGTGCAGGTGATGGGTGGCGCGGCCCTGCACATCGGCAATGTCGCCGAGATGAAAACCGGTGAAGGTAAGACACTCACCTCGGTGCTGCCCGCCTATCTCAACGCGATCAGCGGCGACGGCGTCCACATCGTCACCACCAACGACTACCTGGCCCGCCGTGACTCCGAGTGGATGGGCCGCGTGCACCGTTTCCTCGGCCTGCAGGTCGGCGCGATCCTGTCCGGGATGAGCCCCGCCGAGCGGCGTGCGGCCTACGGCGCCGATATCACCTACGGCACGAACAACGAATTCGGCTTCGATTATCTGCGCGACAACATGACCCATTCGCTGGACGATCTGGTCCAGCGCGGGCACAACTTCGCCGTGGTCGATGAGGTCGACTCGATTCTGATCGACGAGGCCCGGACGCCGCTGATCATTTCCGGCCCGGCCGACGCGTCGAGTAAGTGGTATGCCGAATTCGCCCGTATTGCACCGCTTTTGAAGAAGGATGTGCACTACGAGGTCGACATCAAGAAGCGCACCATCGGCGTGCACGAGGCCGGTGTCGAATTCGTCGAGGATCAGCTCGGTATCGACAATCTGTACGAGGCCGCCAACTCGCCGCTGGTCAGCTATCTGAACAACGCGATCAAGGCGAAGGAACTCTACGTTCGCGACAAGGATTACATCGTTCGCAACGGCGAGGTCATCATCGTCGACGAATTCACCGGCCGCATTCTGGTCGGCCGTCGCTACAACGAGGGCATGCACCAGGCCATCGAGGCCAAAGAGGGCGTGGAGATCCAGCCGGAAAATCAGACGCTGGCCACCATCACGCTGCAGAACTATTTCCGTCTGTACGACAAATTGTCCGGTATGACCGGTACCGCCGAAACCGAGGCGGCCGAGCTCCACCAGACCTACGGCCTCGGTGTCGTGCCGATCCCCACCAACAAGCCCATGATCCGCATGGATCAGGCGGACCTGATCTACAAGACCGAGGAATCGAAATTCGCCGCGGTCGCCGACGACATCGCCGAGCGGCACGAGCAGAACCAGCCGGTGCTGATCGGTACCACCTCGGTGGAGCGGTCGGAGTACCTGTCGAAGCTGCTCACCAAGCGCGGCATCCCGCACAACGTGCTGAACGCGAAGTTCCACGAACAGGAAGCGCAGATCATCGCCGAGGCCGGCCGCCCGGGCGCGGTCACCGTGGCGACGAATATGGCCGGCCGTGGTACCGACATCGTGCTCGGCGGTAACCCCGACATCATCACCGATACGCTGCTGCGCCGGCAGGGCCTGGATCCGGTCGAGACGCCGGACGACTACGAGGCCAGCTGGCTGCCCGCGCTGGAGCAGGTCAAGCGGCAGGTCGAAGACGACGCCGATCTGGTGCGCGACGCCGGCGGCCTCTACGTGCTGGGCACCGAGCGGCACGAGTCGCGACGTATCGACAACCAGCTGCGCGGTCGTGCCGGTCGCCAGGGCGACCCGGGCGAGTCGCGCTTCTACCTCTCGCTCGGCGACGAGCTGATGCGGCGTTTCAACGGTGCGGCCCTGGAGTCGATCATGACCCGGCTCAACCTGCCCGACGACGTGCCGATCGAAGCCAAGATGGTCTCGCGGGCGATCAAGAGCGCCCAGACCCAGGTCGAACAGCAGAACTTCGAAATCCGCAAGAACGTTCTGAAGTACGACGAGGTGATGAACCAGCAGCGCACCGTCATCTACGCCGAGCGCCAGCGCATCCTGGCCGGCGAGGATATGGAGGGCCAGGTTCAGTCGATGATCACCGACGTGATCACCGCCTACGTCAACGGCGCCACCGCCGAGGGCTACGTCGAGGACTGGGATCTGGCCAAGCTGTGGACTGCACTCAAGACGCTGTACCCGGTGGGCATCGAATACCAGGATCTGACCGGTGAGACCGAAGACGGTGAGATCGGCGAACTGAGCCGCGAGGAACTGCTCGACGCCATTCTCGACGACGCGCACGACGCCTACGCGCGGCGTGAGAAGGAAATCGACGATCTGGCCGGCGCGGGCAGTATGCGCAACCTGGAGCGTCAGGTGCTGCTGTCGGTCCTGGACCGCAAGTGGCGTGAACACCTCTACGAGATGGACTACCTCAAGGAGGGCATCGGCCTGCGCGCGATGGCGCAGCGCGATCCGCTCGTCGAATACCAGCGCGAGGGTTTCGACATGTTCGCCGCCATGCTCGAGGGCCTGAAGGAGGAGTCGGTCGGCTTCCTGTTCAACCTCCAGGTGGAGGTTCAGCAGGCTCCCGAACCGCAGCCCGCGGTCGGTGCCGGCCTGCGTTCCCCGGTGGGCGCCACCCATCCCGCCCCGGCAGTACCCCAGGGCAACGGCGCCGCCGAGAACGCCCCGGCGGCTCTGCGCGCCAAGGGAATCGACGAATCCGGCCCGCGCGGCCTCAGCTTCTCCGGTCCGGACGAGGGCGGCCACGCCGAAGTCCGCAGTGCCGCTCAGGAATACGGCGACACCCCCTCGACCGGCATGACCCGCCGCGAGCGTCGCGAAGCGGAACGTGACCGGTCCAAGCAGTCCAAGCCCCCGAAGTCCAAGCGCCGCCGGTAATTTCGGCGAACGATACCCGGCGAGAAGCCGCTACGCGGTTTCGGTCTGCTGGTCGTAGTGTTCGCGGGCGGCGTGGACGTGGTCCATGTTCTCCTCGGCCCAGTCTTTGACCGCGCGCATCACCGGTAGCAGTGAGCGGCCGAGTGGGGTGAGTTCGTAGTCGACGCGAACCGGGACCGCGGGAGTGACGGTGCGGCAGACCAGGCCGTCGCGTTCGAGGTTGCGCAGGGTTTGGGTGAGCATCTTCTGGCTGATGCTGGCGAGGCGGCGTTGCAGGTCGCTGTAGCGCTGGGGGCCGTCGGCGAGGGCATTGACAGCCAGGCTCACCCATTTGTCGGCGATGCGGTCGAGTAGTTGGCGTGCGGGACATTGCGCCAGGTACGCGTCGTATTCGACGCCGGCCTGGGCGCGGCGTTGGGCGGCGGTTCGGGTGGCCACGGCTCTCCTCGGAGTGGGATACGCACCTTCGAGTGCGTACTTCCTTATGGAGAGTAGCTCTCCATAAGTTGAGCAGCATGACTTCTGGAAACAGCATGCGGGCAGTGGTCGTTCGCCGCGTGGGCGGCCCGGAGGCACTCGAGGTGGTGCGGGTGGCGATTCCCGAACCCGGGCCGCGCCAGGTGCGGATCCGGGTGGAGGCGGCGGCGGTCAATCCGGTGGATATCGCGACCCGCAGCGGCGCCCTGATCGAGGCGGGACTGATGGCGCCGCGCGAAATCATCGGAATCGGCTGGGACGCCGCGGGAATCGTCGACCGCGTCGGGCCGGAGGTGACGACATTCGCGGCGGGACAACGCGTTGTCGGATTACGTGATCTGCTCGACCGGTCGCTGGGTGCGTATGCCGAGTATCTGGTGCTCGATACCGATGCGGTCGCACCGGCACCGCCGGGTGTGGATGCGACGGAAGCGGCCACCCTGCCGCTGAATGCGCTGACCGCACACCAGGCGCTCGCGCTGCTCGACCTTCGCGCCGGTGACACCCTGCTGGTGACGGGCGCGGCCGGAGCGGTGGGCGGCTTCGCGGTCGAACTGGGCGTTCGTGCCGGACTGCGGGTGGTCGCGCAGGTCGCCGATGAGGATGCGGCGTTCGTTCGCGGACTCGGCGCCGAATGGACCGTGTCTCGCGCGAGCGCCGACCTCGCCGGGGAGATACGGGCGCTGGTTCCGGGCGGTGTCGACGGCGCACTGGACGGCGCGGGTCTGGGGGTTCGCGCGACGGCCGCCGTCCGCAACGGTGGCGCCTACGCCGGGGTGGCCGGCGGACAGCCCCCTCTTCCCTTGCGCGGCATGAGAATGCACCAGGAGTGGATCCGGGCGGACGGAACCGCGCTCGGCGAACTCGCGGCGCTCGGCCTGGGCTTGCGGGTCGCCGATGTCCTTCCGCTCGAACGCGCGGCCGAAGCGCATGAGCGGTTGTCCGCCGGTGGACTGCGCGGGCGGCTGGTGCTGACGCCGTAGTCAACCACTGGTTATGTGCTCCGTCAGCACGCTGCGGCGATCAGGGCTGTGACTTCTCAACAGCGGGAACGAGCAGGGGGGCGAACGGCTAATCCGGGGCATACGGTCGGCTTCGTCGAGGGCCGACACGACCGACCAGGAGCTGCCGATGTGCTCGAAGTCGCAATTCTCGCCGCACCGCGTCACCGAGACGGCCGCGATGGCTGCCTCCGGTGCGGTATCCCCCTCCGAGCGCGGGGGCGGTGCTCGCGATGACCGGTGAGGTTCCGGGGCCCGAGGGCACCCGGGTGGCGACGGTGTCGCCGTTGCTGGTGCTCGAGCGCGGCGGCGCCGACGTTGTCGGGGATCTTCCCACCGCCGAGATGCTGCTGCGAACGGTGCGTGATTCGCGGCCCGCCGCACATCACCTGGACCCGCTCGCGCGGCACCTCGCGGAACTGCACACCGGTGCCGCCCGATCGCACGATGCCGACTATCGCCGCGCGGCCGAGGCGTCGCGCCGCGAGACCGTGCGCGCGATCGATCGATGGATCCAAGCCCACGTCCCGCAGCATCGGCACGGCACCGCGATCCATACCGAAACCGTCGGTTCGGTGATCGATCGGCTCATGGCGGCGTACGCCCGTGCCGCGCACCTGCTGGAGACCACCACCGACGATCTGGCCGTGCACGCTGCGTGGTTCCGGGTGGCCGAACTGGTCAACGGCTACGACGATCTGATCGCGGCGATCACGCACGGCGAGCGCCGGCTGCCGACGTCGGCGTAGACGCCGGCCGGATCGCACACAACCGGGCGGCTTCGTCGAATATCCGGCCGCGCGGCGACACGGACCGGTGATCACGCCCGCCGGCCGGTGACCAGGAGGTACTCCCAGCGCATCCGCCCGCCGCCGAGATCGTGGCGAGCGGCCAGGTCGGCGAGGGCGCGGTCCAGCTCGGCGATGCGGTCCGGGTCGCCCGCCAGGGACCGGTAGACAGCGACCGTGGGACCGTAGTTGGCCTTGAAGAAGTCGCGGAACCGGTCACCGTCGGCGAAACACTCCACCGTCGCGAATTCGCGCTGTATCCGCAGATCGGTGACGTGGTCGCCGAACAGGTCCCGGAGATGGTCGGCGGTGCCCCAGAGCAGCGGCGATTGCGCTCCGGGCGGCGGTGGCGGTGCGAACTGCTTGGCGGTGGAGAACATTTCGCCGATGAATCCTTCCGGCGTCCAGTTGATCAGCCCGATCGTCGCATTCGGCGCGGTCACTCGGAGCAGTTCGCCGGCGGCCGCCCGATGCGACGGGGCGAACATGATGCCCACACAGGACATGGCGACATCGAATCGGCCGTCGGCGTACGGCAGCGCCTGGGCGTCGGCGGCCTCCCAGGTGAGATGGACACCGCGAGCGGCCGCCGCGGCCCTGCCGGCCTCGAACATTTCCGGCGTCAGGTCACTGGCGACGACGTCCGCGCCGGCTTCGGCCGCCGGAATGGCCGCATTTCCCGCTCCGGCGGCGATGTCGAGCACGCGCAGGCCGGGACGAATATCGCAGGCTCGGACCAGGCGCCGGCCCAGGCCGGGTATCACGGTGTCCGCGACGCGAGGGTAGTCGCCGAGAGCCCAGAGGGCGTGGGTGCGTTCGGTGATGTCGGGGGATGGTTGCTGGGTGTGAGGGATAGCTGTCATACCGCAAGCATTCGGCGGCCGGGGCGGCCCCGGCCAGTTCAACATCTGTACCCGGCGCGCGCCGAGTGGTCTACTGGTTGTGTGTCCGGCTATGGGGAGTTCTGCCCGATCGCCAAGGCAATGGATGTCCTCGACGAACGATGGACATTGCTGGTCGTCCGCGAATTACTGTTGGGTAGTACGCATTTCAACGAGTTGCGGCGGGGCAACCCGAAAATGTCGCCCGCCCTGCTGTCGCGGCGTCTGCGCTCGCTGGAGCGGTCGGGGGTGCTGCGTCGCGAGATCGGTACGGACGGACGGGCCGCCTACCTCCTGACCGAGGCCGGACGTGAACTGTCGACCGTCGTCCAGGCGCTCGGGACGTGGGGGGTGCGCTGGATCGGCGATCTCGGCGACAGAGATCTGGATCCGCACCTGTTGCTGTGGGACATCCGTCGCACGATTCCGGTCCGGGCGTGGCCCGAGGAGCGCACGGTCCTGGAGGTCGAGTTCACCGATGTGCCCGGCAAGGAGGCGCACTGGTGGCTCGTGGTCGAGCGCGGGACGGCGGCGGTCTGCGACTACGACCCCGGTTTCGAGGTCGCGGCAACCGTGCGCAGCACGCTGCGGCAGCTCACCGAGATCTGGCGCGGCGACCGGAGCTGGGCAGCGGCGCTGCGGGAGGAAACCACCGAGATCGTGGGCCCGGCGTCGATTCGGCGGCAGGTACCGCAGTGGATCGGGCAGGCGAGCCTGGCAGCGACTCCGCGCCCGGAACACGCCGACTGATCACATCCGCTGATACTCGGTAAGGTCGATGTCCAGCTCGAACGGCACCGACAGTGCGAGCCGGTCGTGGTGGATGCCGGTGGGAGTGTATTGGCCGGTGGCCGGGTCCAGTTCGTAGATGTAGACCACCGCGCGACCGTTGTCGTTTTCCACACGCCAAAAATGGGGAATCCCGGCGCGCGCATACAACTGCGGTTTGCGTTCGCGGTCGCGCACAATCGAATCCGGCGAAACGACTTCGACCGCCAGGACGACATCCTCGGGCTGATAGGTGGTCTGGTCAGCCCCACGATCCGCCGATTCGTGGACGACGATAAGGTCTGGCTCCGGGCGTTGCCGAGGGCCCAATGTCACCGTCATTTCCCTTCGAACCCGAAGGGCCGATGGCGCTGACGATCGCAGCGCGGACACGAGCAGATCGATCACCAGCGCATGGAATCTCATCTGCGGGCTCACGAAGACGAGACTCCCGTCGATCAGCTCGGTGTGCGGGGGGAGGTCGGGCAGCTTGTCCAGGTCATCGGCGGTATAACCGCCGGTCGGCGGGACGACCCAGGCAGGCAGCGGCTCCGCGCTCATCAGCCCTCCCTCCTCGTCGGGACGTCTCGTGCAATGCCAAGTATCGCATTCCTGCGCCACCTGCCCGCGCCTGCAGACCCAGAGGGCTCAGCTGCCGCCGACCACCCAGGGATCGTTGGAATTCAGCGCTGTCAGCAACAGCCGGATCGCCGCCACCCGCCGCTCCTTGCCCGGCAGTTCGTCCAGCGCGCATTCCGGGTCGGCGGGTGGGCCGAGGTGGGTGCAGCCGCGGGGGCAGTCCTCGATGGCCTCGGACAGGTCGGGGAAGGCGGCGATCACGTCGTCGGGGGAGATGTGGGCGAGGCCGAAGGAGCGGATGCCGGGGGTGTCGATGACCCAGCCGCCGCCTTCCAGCGGCAGGGCCACCGACTGAGTGGAGGTGTGGCGGCCCTTGCCGACGCCGGAGACCGTGCCCACGGCTCGTTCCGCTTCGGGGACAAGGCGATTCACCAGCGTCGACTTGCCGACGCCGGAGTGGCCGAGCAGACAGGTCAGCGAATCCCGCAGGAGGTCGCGAACGGGTTCCAGGGGATCGTCACGCCCGCCGTAGACGATGGTCAGATCCAGATCGGCGAATTCGGCGGCGAATTCGGAATCGGCGGCCAGATCGTGTTTGGTCAGGCACAGAATCGGTTGCAGCCCACCGGCATACGCGGCCACCATGGCGCGTTCGACGAAGCCGGTGCGAGGCGGCGGATCGGCCAGCGCCACGACGATGAACAGCTGTTCGGCGTTCGACACCACGATGCGTTCGAAAGGGTCGGTGTCATCGGCGGTGCGGCGCAACACCGTTCGGCGATCGGCGACGCGCACGATCCGCGCCAGCGTATCGGGCCGGCCGGACAGGTCGCCGACCACATCCACCTGATCGCCGACCACGATCGGGGTGCGGCCCAGTTCCCGCGCCCGCATCGCGACCACGCGGCGATCCGGATCGTCGCCGAGCACGCACCCCCAGCGTCCCCGATCGACCGAAACCACCATGGCCGACACCGCATCTCGATGTTCCGGCCGGGTCTTGGTGCGGGGACGCGAACCCCTGCCCGGGCGGACCCGGACATCGGATTCGTCGTACTCCCGCCGCCTCAGTGGGCCGCTCCCTCACCAGATAAGGCGCCGGCGCCCGCCAGCATCGATTCCCACAGGGTGACGAATTCGGGCAGCGTCTTGGCGGTGGTGCCGATGTCCTCGATGCTCACACCGGGCACGCGCAGGCCCAGAATCGCGCCCGCCGTGGCCATTCGGTGATCGGCGTAGGAATGCCACTGGCCGCCCTGCAGCGGGGTCGGCTCGATGCTCAGCCCGTCCTCGGTTTCGGTGACGTTGCCGCCGAGGCGGTTGATCTCGGTGGTCAGCGCGGCCAGCCGATCGGTTTCGTGTCCGCGCAGATGGGCGATGCCGCGCAGCCGCGACGGGGAGTCGGCCAGCGCGGCGAGCGCGGCGACGGTCGGCGTCAGCTCGCCCACGTCGTGCAGGTCGATATCGATGCCGGCTAGGGACTGCGGACCGCGCACGGTGAGTTTGCCGTCGTAACGGCGCGCCTCGGCGCCCATCCGGACCAGGATCTCGCGGATCACGTCACCGGCCTGTGTGGTCAGCTGCGGCCAGTGCGGAATGGTCACCTCGCCGCCGGTGACCGCCGCCGCGGCCAGGAACGGCGTGGCGTTGGACAGATCCGGCTCGACATCCCAGTCGACGGCGTGGATCGGCCCGGGTTCGATGGTCCAGACCTGTTCCTTGCGCGGATCGGCGGGTGCCTCCACCCGGACCCCGGCCTGCCGCAGCATCTGCACCGTCATCTCGATATGCGGCATGGACGGCAGTGGCGCGCCCTCGTGGTGCACGGTGATCCCGGTGTCGAAACGCGCCGCCGACAACAGCAGCCCGGAGACGAACTGCGAGGAACCGGAGGCGTCGATGGTGACCCGCCCGCCGCGCAGCGTCCCGGCGCCGTGCACGACGAACGGCAGGGTGTTGCCGTCGATGTCGACGCCGAGACTGCGCAGCGCGTCGAGGATCGTGTGCAGCGGACGCAGCTGCGCCTGCTCGTCGCCGAAGAACGCGACATCGCCGTGCGCCAGCGCGGCCACCGGCGGCAGGAACCGCATCACGGTGCCCGCCAGTCCGCAATCGACGGTGGCGTTGTGCAGGTGCGTCGGCGGGGTGACGGCGAGGGTGTCGCCGTCACCGGTGATTTCGGTGCCCATCGCGCGTAAGCCCGCGATCATCAGCTCGGTGTCCCGGCTGCGCAGGGCGCCGGTGATCGTCGAGGGGCGGTCCGCGAGCGCGGCGAGAATCAATGCCCGGTTGGTGATCGATTTGGACCCGGGCAGGGTGACGGTCGCGTGCACGGCATGGTCGATGTGGGGCGCGGGCCAGAAACTCACCGGACCATCTTCGCGCATGAGAGCTGAACCCGTGTGCAGGGAGCGCGGTTTTGTGATCTCCGACGTATGCTCGTTTATTTGCTGGATTCGGACAATTGCCGCCTCATCCGGGAACGCGCCGGTTGCCGCGCCTGATCTGACCATGCGATCGGGCCCGCACCGTTGGGTGCGGGCCCGAGGGAGAGGCAGTGCGTATTCGGACTACTTGTGGCGTCCGTGCAGCAGCGGAACCACCTTGCGCAGCAGCTTCATGGTGCTCTCGGTGCGCTTGTAGCTCATCAGCGCCATACCCGGAATCGCGAAGCGCTGCACCGCGATCGAATGCGGGCTGGTGAACTCCAGCAGGCCGGGCGCACCGTGGATGCGGCCGATACCGGAATCGCCGACGCCGCCGAAGGGCAGCGACGCGATGGCGGCGAAGCCGAGCACCGAGTTGACCGAGGTGGCTCCGGCGCGCAGCCGGCGGGCGATCTCGAGGCCGTGCTTGCGCGAGTACACCGCCGATCCCAGGCCGTACTTCGAGTTGTTCGCGAGGTCGACCGCCTCGTCGATGGTGTCGACGGTGCGGATGGTGACGGTCGGGCCGAAGGTCTCTTCGCACACGGCATCCGAGTTCTCGTCCACGTCGACCAGAACCACGGGCTCGATATACGGCGCGTGCACCGAATCCGGGCCGCCCAGCACCGCGGTGCCGCCGTTGGCCAGCGCCGATTCGATGTGCCGGCGCACGATGTCGACCTGCGACGGCATGGTCATCGGGCCGTAGGAAGCCTTGGCGTCGGAGCCGGCGTGCACGTCCGACAGGATCTTCTTCACCTCGGCCACGAACGGCTCGCGAATCGACTTGTCGACGTAGACGCGTTCCACGCCGGCGCAGGTCTGGCCGCTGTTCATGGTCGCGCCGTAGGCGACGGCGTCGGCCGCGGCGGCGATATCGGCGTCCGCGGCGACGATCACCGCATCCTTACCGCCGCATTCCAGCAGCACCGGAGTCAGCGTTTCGGCCGCGGCGGCCATGATCTTCTTACCGGTCGCGGTGGAGCCGGTGAAGGCGATCTTGTCGACTCCCGCGCGCACCAGCGCGGCGCCGGTCGCGCCGAATCCGTTGATCGTGACGAACACGCCCTCGGGCAGGTCGGGGTTGGCGTCCACGAAGGCCTGGCCGACGAAATTGCCGATGGCGGTGGAGTATTCACTCGGTTTGAACACCACGGTGTTACCGGCGGCCAGCGCGTAGGCCAGCGAACCGTTGGGGGTGTAGACGGGGTAATTCCACGGGCCGATCACGCCGACCACACCCAGCGGCCGCTGCTCGATCGACGCCGCGAAATTCGACATCAGGGCGCCGGGCGACACCTTCTTCGGTTTGAGAACCTTCTCGGCGTTCTTGGCGGCCCAGGCGATGTGTTCGAGGGCCAGCATCAATTCCAGGTATGCGTCGTCGCGCGGCTTGCCGTTCTCAGCGTGGATCAGATCGCAGAATTCGTCGGCACGGGCGACGAGGCGGCTGGACCAGCGCAGTAGCGCCCGCTTGCGATCGGCGAAGCTGAGGCCGCCCCAGGTCGCGGCGGCCGCGCGGGCCTTGGCGACGGCCGCCCGCACCGCATCGTCGTCGGCGATGGGGTGGGTGGCGATAACGTCGCCCGTGGCCGGATTGAGAGAGGAGAGCTCGGTGGGCCGAGCGGATTCGGCTGCCTGTGCCGACGCGGTGGCGGCGGTGGACTCGGTGGTGGACATGGTTCGGCGACCCCTAATGAGAGAGTGGTGGCAAAAAGTTCTCACATTCGCGATGTGATGTCAATCGCCTTCAGTTGGATTCGTCTCGTTGTGCGGGTATGGCCGAGCCTACGGATTCTGTCGGTCCCGGATGGCAGCATGGAGATATGTGCGGCAGATATGCGACCACGGCGAATCCCGCCAGGCTGGCGGTCGAACTCGACGCCCTCGACGAGACCGCGGACGGTGCGCCGAGTGACGCCGCCGCAGGAAAATCGGTGCCCGGTGCTGGTGACAAGAGTGCCGGCGGCAAATCCGGAAACGGCGCCAACTACAACGTCGCCCCGACGAATCAGATCCTCACCGTCGTTCGCCGTCACGACCACAACCACCCCGACGACGACCCGGCGCTGCGGATTCGCCGCATGCGCTGGGGGCTGATCCCGGTCTGGACGAAGGCCGCCGAACCGGGAGTTCCGGCCAAGGGCAAGCCGCTGTTCAATGCCCGGGCCGACCGCGCCGCCACGGCGCCCTCGTTCCGGGATTCGGTGAAGAAGCGTCGCTGTCTGGTTCCGATGGACGGCTGGTACGAATGGCTCACCGAACCGCACCCCACCGGCTCCGGCAAGGCCGTGAAGCAGCCGTATTACATGTCGGATGCCGAGGGGCGCCGGCTGTACATGGCTGGCCTGTGGTCGGTGTGGCGGGATCCGGCGCAGCGGGATATGGCCCCGCTGCTGTCCTGCACGATCCTCACCACCGACGCGGTGGGCGATCTGACCCGCATCCACGATCGGATGCCGCTGATGATGCCGCGCGAACACTGGGACGCCTGGCTCGACCCCGACCATCCGGCGCCACACGAATTACTGGAAACCCCTGAGGCGCAGGTGATTTCGTCCATCGTCGCGCGTCCGGTCTCGCCGCTGGTGAATTCGGTGCGCAACAACGGTCCGCAGCTGCTGGAGCCGGTACCGGGTGCGGGCAGCGAACAGGCCGGGCAGATCAGCCTGATCTGAACCCGGCCCGGCGCCTGTTTTCTTGCCGCTATTCACATTTCACGGTCGGCGCCACGATGTTCAGTCCGCATTTCAGGATGGTCGCGCCCAACTCGATGAGCTCGGTCGTGGTGTCGCCGCCCAGTTTCTCGGCCTTCTCCGCCCGGGGATCCTTCTCCGGCGCGCCCGGATGTTCGGCGTCGCCGCCGAGGGGATAGTCCGGATTGTGGACGGGGGTCGGCACACTCGGCGCGGCGCCGGCGGGTGCGGCGGTGAGCAGACCGGATCCCAGGGCGAGCAATGCGGCGGCTGCCGTGGCGGTGAGCAGGCTACGTACGCGCGGACGGTGGGTCATTTCGCATCACATCCTCGGTTCGGAACGAATCGGGGGGAGAACGAACTGCCCGACAAGTAACGCACAGATGCGGGTGCGATTCCGGTGATTCCTGTGAATCGCACCCGTAGTACTGCGTGTCCTGCCCGCGTGTCCGAGGCTCAGGTCCGGGCCGGTGCCTCCGCGGCGCGGGTCGCCGGCGGTTGGGCGTCGGACTCGGCTGGGGCCTGGGCCGCAACGGTTCCGGCGGCCTCGGCTCCCCCGGTCGACTCCGCACTGGCCTGTAATCCGCCCGCGGTGCGCAGCGGCACCTCCTTCCAGAACACCACCAGCAACAGCGCGATCCCGGCGATGGCGGTGACAGCGAGGAATACGGTGTCCATCGAATCGGCGAAGCCGACCTGGAACGGGCGGGCCAGCGTCGGATTCAACTGCTGGATCACCGAACTGTCGCTCATCACCTGTCCGGCCGCCGAGACATCATGGGACAGCAAACCTTTCGACAGCGCCGCATCGGCGGGATTGCCGCTGTGCGCACCGGCGATCACCGCCTGCTGATAAGCGGGTTGTGTTGCCGCGCTGTGCAATTCGTCGCTGATATGCGGTGTCAGCTGCGCGAACAGAATGGACAGGAAGACCGCCACGCCCAGGGTGCCGCCGATCTGCCGGAAGAAGGTGGCCGCGGCCGTGGACACGCCCATATCCTTCGGCGGCAGGGCATTCTGCAAGGCCAGCGTGAGTGGCTGCATGAGGTTGCCGAGGCCGAGTCCGGCGATCGCCATGAAGATCATCACCAGCCACAGCGGGCTGTCGGCGCCGATCAGATGCAGCAGGAACAGCCCGAGCGTCAGCAGGCCGGCGCCGATCAGCGGGAAGACGCGATAGCGGCCGGTGCGGGAGATGGTCTGGCCCGCGATCACCGAGGCCGTCATCATGCCGAGCACCATGGGCAGCATCTGCAGGCCGGCGACGGTCGGACTCGATCCGCGCACCACCTGCAGATACTGCGGCAGCAAAGAGATCCCGCCGAACATGCCGGCGCCCACCACGAACGAGATGACCACGCCCAGGGCGAACGTCGAATTCTTGAACATCCGCAGCGGAATCAGCGCCAGATCGCCGAGTTTCGCCTCGACCGCGATGAAGCCCAGTACGCCGGCCGCGCCGATCAGATAGCAGGCGATGGCATTCGGACTGCCCCAGCCCCATTCCCGGCCCTGCTCGGCCACCACCAGCAGCGGAACGATGCCCACCGCGAGCATCAGCACACCCCACCAGTCGATCCGCACCCCGGGATGCGGGCGGCGCGGCAACTGCAGGACCTTGGTGACCACGGCGAAGGCGAGCAGTCCGATCGGCACGTTCACCAGGAACACCCAGCGCCAGCCGTCGATGCCGAGAATGGCCGGCTGACCTGCGAACAGGCCGCCCAGCACGGGCCCCACGACACTCGAGGTGCCGAAGACGGCCAGGAAGTAGCCCTGATAGCGGGCGCGCTCCCGCGGCGAGACGATATCTCCCATGATGGTCAGCGCCAGCGACATCAGCCCGCCCGCGCCGAGTCCCTGAAATGCGCGGAAGGCGGCCAGCTCGTACATCGACTGGGCCATGGTGCACAGCAGCGACCCGGCGACGAAGATGGCGATCGCCGCCAGATAGAAGGGCTTGCGCCCGAACATATCCGACAGCTTCCCGTACAGCGGCGTGCTGAGGGTCGCGGTGATGAGATAGGCGGTGGTGACCCACGCCTGCAGCGAATAGCCGCTGAGATCATCGGAAATGGTGCGGATGGCCGTGGACACGATGGTCTGGTCCAGGGAGGCCAGCAGCATGCCGAGGATCAGGCCGCTCATGATCACCAGCACCTGCCGGTGGGTGAAACCCGCGGCGTTCGGTGCGGTGCCGGCCGCGGCCGGGGTGGTGGTTGTCGTCACGAATTCTTCTCCGTCGCAGGGCCTTCCGTGGGGGAGGGGAGGGTGAGTATCGCCGGTCGCGCGGCTTCGTAGTCGTCGACGAAGCGGTGCAGCAGGACCGCGAACAGCTCGCGGTCGGGGTCGTTCCAGTCGGTCAGGATGCGCCCGATCATCTCGTTGCGCCGCACGCGCAGGTGGGCGGCCATTTCCTTGCCGGCGTCGGTGACGATCAGGACGCTGGCGCGGCCGTCGCTGGGATCGGCCTCGCGGCGCAACAGGCCGCGCTTGACCAAGGCCGCCACCTGGCGGCTGATCGTGGACGCGTCGGAGTACATCGCCTCGGCCAGCGCGCCGGAGCGCATCGGGCCGTCGCAGAGCAGGCGGAAGATGATGCGGTAGGCCGAGAGATCGATGTCGCCGTGCGATGCCGCTGCCACCTGGGCGTTGGTCCGCTCCCGGATCCGCCCCAGGCGAATCAGCTGCTGGGCGATCTGATCGATCACCTGCTCGCTGTCCATGTCGGACCTCCGTTTCCACCCGATCGGCCGCATACCGGGCCGAAAACTACTTGCATCAATCAACTATTTGTATACACCAACTAGTTGTTACACACAAATATTTCCGATGAGGGTGGTCGGATCTCGGCGAATGCGAGAAATCAGGCGATGACGGGCGCTGTGACCGCGCCGGTCAACCGGATCAACTCCGCGGGCGCGAGTTCGATCTCGAGGCCGCGCTTCCCGGCGCTCACGAGGATGCGATCCCAGATCAGGGCGGATTCGTCCACCACGGTGGGGAGTGCGCGCTTCTGCCCCAGCGGCGACACGCCGCCCAGCACGTAACCGGTGACGCGCTGGGCCTTCGCCTTGTCGGCCATGGCCGCCTTGGGCGCGCCCAGAGCCGCGGCCGCCGCCTTCAACGCCAGCGAGTGCGGAACCGGAAGCACCGCGACCGCGGGGGTGCCGGTCGACAGTTCGATGATCAGCGTCTTGAAGATCTGCGCGGCCGTCACACCCACCCGCTCCGACAGGGCGGTGACGGCCTCGTCGCCGTAGGAATCGTTGCGCGGATCGTGGGGATAGGAATGCACCGCATGGGGCACCTTCGCCTGGGTCAGCGCCCGGATCGCGGGTGTCGATGCGGCCATGCCGGCCACCCTAGCGGCGCCGGTTCATCCCCGGCAATCGCGTTTCGCCGGGTGTGACGCGGCCGTGGGAACACAGTGGAGGCCCCGCATGTTGCACTGTTCCGCCAGCACAGCGCAGCTGCCTTCGCAGCCGCTCGAGATCGGAAAAGTTCGAAGGAGATGCCGGTGACCGTCCTCGTCGACGAACGCCCGGTAACGACCGGCGACTCGCTGTCGTACCCGCTGATCGACATCATGATCCCGGACACCGGGTTCGATCGGCGACCCTCGCGCGCGGTAGATTCAGATGCTACGGCGACCGAAGGGACTTCCGTGACGAGCGACGACGAACTGGCGGCCGATCGCCCCCGCGGTGACACCGCGGGCGGTTCCCGACCGGAGGATATCGAGATCCCCGACGACCCGGTGGACGACGACCTCACGTCCGAGGATTCCGACGCTCGCGACGCCGAGGACGCGGACAGCGACGACGATTCGACCGTGCGTTCCACGGCCGACGAGGCCGAACTCGCGCGGCGCTTCGAGCGGGACGCGCTGCCGCTGCTGGATCAGCTCTACGGTGCGGCCCTGCGGATGACCCGCAACCCGGCCGACGCCGAGGATCTGGTGCAGGAGACCTTCGCCAAGGCCTATCAGGGTTTCCGGTCCTTCCGGGAGGGCACCAACCTGCGGGCCTGGCTGTATCGGATCCTGACCAACACCTACATCAACTCGTATCGCAAGAAGCAGCGCCAGCCCGCGCAGTACCCCACCGACGAGATCACCGACTGGCAGCTCGCCGCGACGGCCGAGCACACCTCCACCGGTCTGCGCTCGGCGGAGATGGAGGCGCTGGAGGCGCTGCCCGACGACGACATCAAGGCGGCACTGCAGTCGCTGCCGGAGGAATTCCGGATGGCGGTGTACTACGCCGACGTGGAGGGCTTCCCCTACAAGGAGATTGCCGACATCATGGGGACTCCGATCGGCACCGTCATGTCCCGGCTGCACCGCGGGCGCAAACAGCTCAAGGGGCTGTTGGCCGATGTCGCGCACGAGCGGGGGTTCGACCGGAACCGAACGGGCAACGGGGCGCGTCAGGAGGTAACCCAGTGAGCACCAGTGGGCACGAGCACGAGGATCGGGGCGCCGGGGACGAGATGGAACTGGACTGTTCGGCGGTTCTCACCGACGTCTGGCTGATTCTCGACGGTGAATGCGACGATGCCACGCGGGCGCGATTGCAGCACCACATGGACCATTGCTCGCCGTGTATCGAGGCATACGGTCTGGAGGAGAAGCTCAAGCGCCTGCTGAGCCGCAAATGCGGTGGGGACCGTGCCCCCGAATCGCTGCGCGAGCGGCTCACTCTCGACATCCGGCGGTCGATCACCGTCACCGAAACCCGGGTCGAACGCGAGTCCTGACCGGAAACGCGAATGCGGCACGCCATCCGTGATGGCGTGCCGCATTGTCGTCTTCAGCAGTGCACCGAGTCCGCTGGGCGGTCCCGGGGCGCACGGCGCAACGGCTCAGGAGTTGGGCCGCTTGCCGTGGTTGGCCGCATTCTTACGGCGGCTGCGCTTCTTACGCCCACGCTTACCCATCGGTATCTCCCTTCTGACCACACCAGGCTGGGGTGAACCCGCCTCAGGTGCGAGTTCCTGGGAGGAAAGGTTACATGCGTCCGCCGCCCACCCGGCAATCGGCCGGTGAGCGACCCGAATGCGGCACGCGGTAATCCGCCGATCGTGCGGGCGGCGGTTGTGGCGGACCCGGGCGTCGGTACCGTGAGCGGAGGAGGTGCCAGGTGGACAGACAGATGACGCAGGCCAGGCAGCGGCGTCGGCGGGTGATCCTGGCCGCGGCGGGGGGTTTGTTCGCCGCGTGTGGGTATCGGGCCGCGGGCATGGAGGAGATCGCCTGCCGGGCCGGGATCAGCAAGCCGGTCCTGTACAAGTCGTTCTCGAGCAAGCTGGAACTGTATCTGGCCGTTCTGCACGAGGCGATGCAGGAACTGGAGGAGACGCTCACCGCCGCACTCGAACCCGCCGAGGGCATGCGATCGATCGTGGAGGCGTCGGTAGCAGCGGTGTTCGACTTCGCCGACACCCGGCCACGCAGTGCGGCTCTGCTGGCCGGCGCCGCCGTGGCCGACGAACCGTCGGCGCAACGCATCGCCCATCAGGCCGCCACCATCTGTATCGACACGCTCGCGCAGGCGCTGGCACCGCATCCGCTACCGCGCGCCGAGCACGGCTGGCTGATCACGGCCGAGCTGGTCGCCATCGCTCAGTCGTGCGCGCGGGACTGGGTGGCCACCGGCAAACCCCTGCCCAAACACGAGGCCATCGCCACGACCGCCAGTCTGTGCTGGACCGGACTCGCCGGCGTGCAATTGGCGCCGAAGCATTCGGCCCGCAACGCCGGCCAGTTCCCGGTTCCGGACGCCACGGCATAGCGGGCGAACCACTGGCAACTACCCGGTGCCGCTGATGCCTTGGGCCGATTCGACTTTCGCCGCTGCCACCGCATCGGCCCGGCCGCCGAACGCGGCCTGCGTCTTCGGTCGCGATCAGTAGAGTGAATTCGTGAGTCCCGCGAAGATCGTGATCATCGGCGGTGGTTTCTCCGGCGTCGAATGTGCCCGTTACCTGGAACGTCATCTCAGCTCCGACGAGGCGTTCATCCAGCTCGTGACACCGGATGCGGGGCTGCTCTATCTGCCGCTGCTGCCGCAGGTCGCCTCGGGTGTGCTGAATCCGCGATCGATCACGGTGTCGCTGCGGCGGGTGTTGCGCCGCACCGAGGTGGTGCCGGGGATGGCGATCGGGGTGCATCCGGATACCCGGCAGGTCGTCGTGCGCGGATCCGCCGGCGCCGACAGCGCTCTCGACTACGACCATCTGGTGCTGGTGCCGGGCAGTATCACTCGCGTCCTCGATGTGCCCGGACTGGACGAGTACGGATTCGGGATGAAGACGCTCGCCGAGGCCATGTTCCTGCGTGACCACGTCCTGCAGCAGTTGGATGTCGCCGCCGTGCGCGGCGGCGAGGAGGAAGACCGGGAGCGGCTGAACTTCGTCACCATCGGCGCCGGTTACGCCGGTACCGAGACCGCGGCGGTGCTGAACAAGGTCACCCGGGCCGCCGCGCGCCGGTATTTCCCGAAGCTGGAATCCGGCATGGTGCGCTGGCATCTGGTCACCCACGGCGATCGGATCATGCCCGAACTCGGGCAGCGACTGGGGGAACAGGCCAAACGGAATCTGGCCGAACGCGGCATCGAACTGATCACCGGTACGTCGGCGAAAGAGGTTACCGCCCACGGGGTTCAGCTCACCAACGGCCGGTTCATCCCGACGCGGACGGTGCTGTGGACCGCCGGTGTGGTCCCCAGCCCTCTCGCCGGACACCTCGGTGCGGCGACGGAGAAGGGCCGCATCGTCGCGGCAGCCGATTTCACCGTGCCGGGGCTCACCGGTGTATGGGCCTGCGGCGATGCGGCCGCGGTACCCGATCTGACCGCCGGTGCGGGCGCGGTGTGCGCTCCCACCGCGCAGCACGCCATGCGGCAGGGACGTCACCTCGGCAAGAATCTGGTGGCCGCGCTTCGTGGCGAGCGGCCGACGCCGTACCGGCACCAGGACCTCGGGTTGGTGGTCGACCTCGGCGGCGCCGATGCGGTGGCGCGCCCGCTGAAGATCGGATTGCGCGGCATCCCAGCACAATTCGTCACGCGCGGCTATCACCTGATGGCGCTGCGCACCCTCGTCGCCCGGGCCCGGGTGGCCTTCGACTGGACCGTGCACGGCCTCAGCGGCGACGACTTCCTCCGTATCGGCTACGGCGACTACAGCACCCACACGATCGGCGGTTTCGAGCAGACCGGATGCTATCTACCGGCCGAGGAAGTCCCGCGGACCTTGAAAGCGCTCTGCGACAACGACTGACCGCAGGGCGTATCTCCTCTCACCGGTTCGCCGCGGACGCCGCGAGCACGGGCTTGATGTCGAGGACCGGGGTGCCGTCGAAGGCTTCCAGGTGAGCGACGCGGATCCGGGCGCCGGAGATGGAGAGGATCCGGACCTCGTGCAGCCCGATCGGGTTCGGGCGGTGTGGTGCGCGCGTGCTGAACACCCCGCTGAGCGGACGACTCGTGTCGCCCCGGGGATGGAGGGTCAGGGTGTCCCGGTCGGCGCGGTCGAGCCAGGTCAGCAGAACGAGGTCCATCCCGGGCTCGAGGCCCTCCAGCGCCTCGGCGTAGCGGTCGTCGAGCACGATCCAGGCCGGCGGGGCGCCTTCGTCGGGCTGGCGCGGTGCGGTAGCGAGGTCCGTGAGTTCGGATTCGACGGATCCGATCGGGCGCAGCAGATAGTCGGTCACCGCCCCAGTGTGATACCTCAACCCCGCTGCAGGTCAAGGGTTTCGGGTGACGACACGGCTTGCGTCGGCGGGACTCCGCTACGACCCGTACAGCTCGGCGCGCATCTGCTCCGGGCTCCGGCCGTACCGGCGCTGGAAGGCTTCGCGGAACCGGCGTGTGGTGGTGAACCCGGTGTGGTGCGCGACCGTGTCCATGTCCACCGGCAGGGGAGACGACAAGCGCTGCCGCGCGCGGTCGAGACGAATCGTGCGCAGCAGTGCCGCCGGGGCCAGACCGGTCGCCTCGGTGAGGGCGCTGTGCAGCGTCCGGCGCGAGCAACCGCACAGGCCGGCGACGGCGTCCGGGGTCAGTCTGCTGTCACCGCAGTGTATTTCCATGATCTCGCGTGCACGGGCAGCCAGATTCGCGTATTTTCCGCCCCCAGCGACGTGCGTGTGATCGTGGTTGAGCACACCGTCGAGCAACACGAGGGCGCTGGAGTACGCGACCGCGAAATCCACTGCGGTCCAGTCTCCGTGACCGGCGTGAAGCTCACCGATCTGGCGCACCAGCGATCGCACCAAGGGCCGACGTCCGTCGAGTGCGAGGGGAGCGTTCCTGGCGCGGGAGAGATCCACCGACGTCTCCGGGACGGTCATGATCAGCGCTCGCAGTGGCTCGTCCTGACGCATCACCAGCGGCGCACCCCACTGGAAGAATGCCAATGTTCCGGGAGTGACGACTTCCGCGGAATAACCCTGCGCGAACTTGAATTCCCCGCGCAGCGGTAGCAGCAACCGGTAGCTGTCGTCGCCGTCGCTGCGCACATCTCGTCCGGTGCGGCGGTAGTGCACGGGATCGGAATCGAAGCGCACGATCTGCATCCGGCCGACTCGCTGCGCGGTGGTCGACCAGGTGAAGTCGTCGGCGTCGTCGCCGAACGCCAATCCCACCGACCCTTGCCGACTCCGCAGGTAGTGGTGCCAGTACTCCATCCGCTCGGCGAGTGTCTCGGCGGATGCCGACGATTCCTCCTCCCACTGATACTCCGAATCCAAGAGAAGTTCCCTTTCGCGCGGCCGGCCGAAGAACGGCTTCAAGCTACAGCTCCGGCCTGAGCGCGGATCTCCCCTCCTGCTTGCGGATCCGCGATCAGTGTGCCCGCCGCGACCACCCCTGGGCGCACGAAAAACGTTAGACGCCAACACTTCCGATTTCTGGCAAGTTCACGGCGCATTCTGGCAAGACTCGCTGCCGACTGGTGTGCCCGCGGCGCGACTCGAGAGCCGCAGGATCATTTCCGTCGGGGTCCGCGGTTGCCGATAAAGGGATTTACAGGACAGATCGGAAAAAACAGACGTATCGCACCAACGCCACTTTCACGTCCGGATCAACGTTTCGCCGATTGAGCTGGAAACGCATTCCGTCGAGACTGCTCGGATTTCTCATCTTTCCGTCTTCGCGGTTATAGTGCTTGCGTTCCGCCTGGTTGGTTCCGATTGTGGTGAAGGTCGCCGATGAAATATCGCTCGTCTGTGTTGCCGACACATCGTCGTTGTCATCGGACAGGGCGGTCGCGAGGTCTATGCAATGATGCGGCCGGGTAATCGAATTTATGGTGGCGTGGCCGGCGTCGCATGCGGAATAGTGGCTTTCGCGGCGCACGGTATCGAAGGGGACTCTCCGAATTCTGCTGCGCTTATGCTCGTGTTGCTGGTCAGTGGCGTAGTCGGTGCGGCAGTGGGTTCCTCGGCCGGCCGCGGCCGGTTGCGGTTGTTCGGGATGCTGGCCCTGGGGCAGTTGCTCGGCCACACGGCATCGGCATCGACGGAGCCGCCGCGACCTTCGCATCCATCCGAGATCAGCGGCTGCGACGGGGGATGGATCATGCTCGCCGCGCACGCGGCCGCCACGATGCTGTGTGCCCTGCTCATTGCGGCGGCCGAGCGGTTGTATCGCGCGGTGGCCGGGCTCGTGTGGACTCTGCTGTCGACGTTTTCGCCCCGCCCTGCCCTCGACGACCCCCTCTCCGGTGTGCCGTACGCCGCTGATCAGCGGGGCGCGATTCTGCTGCGGGGCGCGATTTCTCGTCGCGGCCCTCCTTTCCCATTGCCGGTTGTGGTAGCGGCCTGACCGGTTATCGGTTCGGCGCGACCGCTGGGCAACCGACCTTTCTCGTACCGACAGATTCGTATCGCGGGCAATGGACGGTGGCCTGCGGCGAATATTCCCACAAGTGGTTATTCAATACTTTACTTCGGTGCGGTCGATCTGATCATCTGTATCGCTGCGATTGTGATGCGGCGCTATCGGATGGGAATGTGCACGGCTGTTTTCCTCCGGGATCATCGGCCGGGATCTGTCATTGCCATGTAGCTGTTTCCTGCTCGCCGCCAGGCCTTTGCTCGCGGGCAGAAAAGATAGTCCGCCACTGTCGTTTCCCTCGCCACTTTTCGACTCGTGGGCATTCGTGCTCACGAAGAAGGACAACTGATGAAGACCATGAAGAAGTTCGCCGCCACCTCCGCGATCGCGATCGCCGCGCTGACGGTCTCCGCCGGTACCGCATACGCCGACACGCCGTCGCCGTCCGACCCGGCGGCCGGTAAACCCGACGCGACGATCAGCACCGACGTCGCCCCCGGAATTCACTACACCGCCAACGTGGTCGACCAGTCGGTAGTGCTGCGCACCGATGCGGGCCGCCTGACCACTCGCGGAAACCAGTTCGAATTGCTCGACGGCAACGGCAATCTCGCCTTCGGCATGCCGCTGACCTATCGGCTCGATCACAAGGACTGGCCCATCGCCGCGCAGATCGATGCCGATGGCCGCACCGCGACGCTCACCCCCAGTCGTAACCCTGCCGACGCCGTCGCCTCGACGCAGCCCGAGGCGAAACCGATCTTCTCCCAGGACGACTTCAACGCTGCGCTCGGTGTGGCCGCCAACCAGGTCGGCCTGGCCTCCGGCCTCGGTGTCCTCCTGGGTACCGCGATCGGTCTCGCCGGCGGCTGTGTGGCCGGTGCGGTGGTCGGCACCGCGCTGATGCCGCCGCTGTTCTTCGCCGGCGCACCGGGAGGCTGTATCGCTGGAGCCATCTCCGGTGCGGCGCTCGGTGCCGCGATCGGCACGGTCGCCATCGGCGGCCCCGCCGCGGTGGTCTCTCTGGTCCAGATGTACAACACCCTCACCGCCCCTCAGAAGTAACGCTCTGCGGGTGTCGCGTTTCGTCCACGGACCGGGCGCGACACCCCGCTCAGGGGTGAAAAACGCTGCGGTGGCGCGTTTCTCGCGGAAACGGGACTGGTCGAACAGTGTTCGATGACGCCCACGTCCGGCTTTCACGGCTGTCGACCAGCCCGCGCCCTCGGCAAAGTAACTGCAGCGCAACGGGTTGGAACGTCGAGCCCCGGCCTTGTCGGGCGTCAGGGCTGGACGAAAGCCCGTTCCAGGAGCGTGTACAGGTGGGCTCGGTCCTCGTCGCTGAGCCTGCTCAGGCCTTCCCGGGTCCGGTGCATCGTCGCGCGGATCGCGTCGACGGCACGCTCGCCCTCGGAGGTGATGACCAGATTCGTCACGCGACGGTCGGATGCGCTGGCCTCCCGCCGCACGAGACCCCGCTTCTCCAGCCGGTCGATGATCCCGGTGACGTTGGACGCGTCACACGCCAGTATCTCGGCCAGGGTGCGCATCGCGGCGGGACCCCTGCGCAGCACCGTCAAGGTCTTGCCCTGGCTCGCCGTGAGGTTCTCACTCGCCGCGGCGGCCGTGAAGTCGCTGTAGTAGACGCCCAGCGACACCGAGAGCAGCTCCATGAGCTGGGCTGTGTCGATGTGCTGAACCTCTGCCATGCAATTCATCCTACGTCCCGAAACTTGACCATCTCAACTATTCACCCCTACCGTGGAAATTGCTTGAGGTTATCAACCATCAAAGTTGTCAAGTTTCTACGAGGAGCAACCTGTGCCCGTCACCGCGTCCGACGTCTCCCGCGCAGCGGAGATCCTGTCCCGGCCCGTGTCCCTGAACGGCCTGACCATCCCCAACCGCATCGTGATGGCGCCGATGACGCGCATGTTCTCCCCGGGCGGCATTCCCGGCGACGACGTGCGGTCCTACTACGCGCGCCGGGCTGCCGCCGGTGTCGGTCTGATCGTTACCGAGGGGACCTACGTCGGCCACGCGTCGGCCGGTCAGAGCGATCGGGTACCGCGGTTCCACGGTGCCGAGCAGTTGGCGGGCTGGGCGAAGGTCGCCGCGGACGTGCACGCGGCGGGCGGCACGATCGTGCCGCAACTGTGGCACATCGGCATGGTCCGCAACCACGGCGAACAGCCCTACCCCGAGGCCCCGGCCATGGGTCCCTCCGGCATCCGCGTCGACGGTACCGAGGGGACCGGTGCGGCGATGACCCAGCGCGACCTCGACGACGTCGTCGCCGCCTTCGCCGAGGCTGCCGCGGCCGCCGAGCGCATCGGTTTCGACGGGGTCGAACTGCACGGCGCCCACGGCTACCTGATCGACCAGTTCCTGTGGGCGCGCACGAACCGCCGTACCGATGCCTACGGTGGGGATCCCTTGGCGCGCACCAGGTTCGCGACCGAGATCATCGCCGCGGTCCGCGCGGCCGTGTCGCCCGGCTTCCCGGTGATCTTCCGCTTCTCGCAGTGGAAGCAGGAGGCCTACGACGCGCGGCTCGCCGAGACCCCGCAGGAACTCGACGCGATCCTGGCGCCGCTGGCCGCCGCCGGTGTCGATGCCTTCCATGCCTCCACCCGCCGGTACTGGCTCCCGGAGTTCGAGGGTTCGGACCTGAACCTGGCCGGGTGGACCAAGAAGCTCACCGGCAAACCCACCATCACCGTCGGCTCGGTCGGTCTCGACGGCGACTTCCTCCACGCCTTCACGGGCCGCGGCGCCGAACTCGGCAGCCTCGACAACCTCCTCGACCGCCTGGAACGCGACGAGTTCGACCTGGTCGCCGTCGGCCGGGCCCTGCTGCAGGACCCGGAATGGGCTGCCAAGGTGCTGGGCGGCCGGATCGACGAACTGAAGGCCTACGATGCGGCCGCGCTGAAGACCCTGAGCTAGGACGACACCGAGCCGGGAGTCTCCCTCGCCTCGGGGCCGGCGAGCTCGTCCTCACAATCCTTGCGGGACAACGATTTCGCGTTTGAGGATCTTGCCTGTCGGCCCCTTGGGCAGGGCATCGACCAGCCACACCTGGCGTGGATACTTGTAGGCCGCCACGCGGGCCTTGACGTACTCGCGCACGTCGTCGGCGGTCGCTTCGGCACCCGGCACGAGCGCGACCACGGCGGCTACTTCCTCGCCGTGGGTCTCGTGGGGCACGCCGAGCACCGCGGCCTCGAGGACGGCCGGATGTTCGTAGAGGACCTCTTCGATCTCGCGCGGGTAGACGTTGAAACCGCCCCGGATGATCAGGTCCTTCTTGCGGTCGAGGATGTAGAAGTAGCCGTCCGCGTCCTGTTTCGCCATATCGCCGGTGTGGAACCAGCCGTCCCTGATCGCCTCGGCGGTAGCCGTGGGCCGATCCCAGTAGCCGCTCATGACATTGTGGCCGCGGATGGCGATTTCGCCGGCCTCACCGGGCGCGACGTCGTTGCCGTCGGCATCGACGACCCGCATCTGCACGCCCTCGATCGGGGTGCCGATCGACCCGGGCCGCGCGGCGCCGACACGATTGAACGAGGCGACCGGCGAGGTCTCCGACAGTCCGTACCCTTCGAGGACGGGAACGCCGAATCGCTCTTCGAATCCCCGCAGCACCTCGACCGGGAGCGCGGCGCCACCGGACAGGCACAGCCGCAACGTCGCGGTGTCGGCGATGCCGGGGCCCGCGCCGAGCATGGCGACGTACATCGTCGGCACGCCTTCGAAGATCGTGACGCCGTCGCGTTCGATCGCCTTCAGCACCAGCTCCGGGTCGAAGCGTGGGACCAGGGTGATGGTGGCTCCGCTGAGCACGGCGACGTTGAGGCAGCACGTCTGCCCGAATGCGTGGAACAGGGGCAGGCAGCCCATGATCACGTCGTCCGGGGTGGCGGTGAGCAATGTGCGTGCGGCGACGGCGGCATTGGCCCGGAGGTTGGCGTGGGTCAGTTGCGCGCCTTTGGGGGTGCCGGTCGTGCCCGAGGTGTAGAGCAGCACCGCGGTGTCCTCGTCGTCGCGGACCGTTACTTCCGGCGAGTCCGGCCACGATGCGAACTCGGTCGCAGCGTCGTCGGCGACGGTGAGAACGCGCACCTCCGTCTGCGCCGCTCCGGCGGTGGCCTCCGGGACGGCGGTATGCCACGCGAAGAGGATCCGGGCGCCCGAGTCGGCGAGGTGATGCCGGACTTCGCGTTCCTTCAGGAGGGGATTCATCGGCACCGCGATCAGGCCGGCCCGCAGAATGCCGTAGTAGACGACCGGGAAGGCAGTGACATTGGGCAGCATCATCGCGACTCGGTCACCGGGCTGCGCGCCCAGGTCACGCAGCCGCCCGGCCACGCGAGCGCTCAGATCGTCGAACGCGGCGTAGGTCAGGAGCTGATCGTCGAGGCGGACCGCGGCACGGTCCGGAAACTGACCGGCGGCGTCCTTCAGGTTGATGGCGAGATTGGTCACGTCGACAATCGTCTGCACCAGACAGCCCCGGGCCCATATGGCGGGCGACAGTGGACGGCCGGGAAATCTGTGCCCCGCGATATTCTCGCCGGCCCCGCATGGCCGTAGCCTCGCATCGTGCCCCGCAGCGTTCCCGATTCCTTGATCGTGCCGATAGCGAACGGCCTGACCGGGCGGCTCGACGAGCTGACCGACGACCTGGTCGACCGCATCGTCGAGGAGATCGAGATCTACCGTGAGCCGGGCGTGGTGCCGCGCGCGGAACTGCGCCGGTCGACCCGATCGAACCTCGAGTACATGCTGCATCGGCTGGCGCACGGCCGGACGCTGGAGCTTCGGGCACCGCGTTCGACCGGCCGCGAGCGTGCCGGACAAGGGGCGCCACTGCCCGAGGTATTGCGCGCTTTCCGGCTCGGATCCGCGTTTCTCTGGCAGCGACTGCTCGATTCCGCCCGTGCCTCGGGGCAGTGTTCGCTCGATGCCTTGCTCAACGTCGCCACCGACATCTGGGCCATGGCCGACGACTATTCGACCGCGCTCACCGAGTCCTACCGCGCCGCGGTCGGTGAGGCCATGATTCTCGCGGATCGGCGGCGTTCGGCGCTGGTGGCGGCGCTGCTGAACGGTCCTTCCGACGAGAACCACACCGCCTGGGAAATCGCGAAGTTGCTCGATATGCCTTATGACGGTTCGTTTCTCGTCGTCGTCGCCGAGACACCCGAGCTCGGCCGGCCCGCGCTGCCCGGACTCGAGGAGCGACTGCGCGCACTCGATGTGGCCTCCGCGTGGCGGGCGGGGCCGGAACACGAGATCGTCATCCTGTCCTGCGGCCGGCGCCGCACCGACGAAATTCGTTCGCTGATAGCCAAATTCGCGTCCGCTCGCGTCGGGATGAGTCCGCCGTACAGCCGGCTCGACCGGACACCGCGCGCACTGCGATTCGCGAAAATCGCGGTGGAAACGTTCGAACCCGATGCCACCGGCGTACGGCAGCTACCCGACACCCCCATGGCCGAACTCGTGATGGGCAACCTCGACACGACTCGCCGTTTCGTCAGGCGGGTCCTGGGTCGCGTGCTCACGATGGCCGACGACGATCGCAGTACCTTGCTCACGACGGCGGAGGCGTGGCTGAACGCTCGCTCCTCCGCCGCCGAGGCCGGGCGCGCGCTGTACTGCCACGAGAACACCGTCCGCTATCGGATGCGCCGGCTCGAGGAGCGTCTGGACGGCGAACTCGACGACCCGGCGACCGTCGCCGAGCTGGCGGCCGCGTTGCAGGCGATACGCACCTTCCCCGAACTGGGCGCTCGCCTGACTCCCGACCCCCACGAGGACACGAATCACCCGTGAGCCGCCGACGGGCAGCGGCTGACGTGGTCTGTTCACACCCGCGGTTGCCCGGCGACCCATGCGGCGATCTGGGCGCGCGAGGTGAATCCCAGTTTGGTCAGGATATGTTCGACATGGCCTTCCGCGGTGCGTTGCGAAATCACCAGCTCGGCGGCGATCGCCTTGTTGGTCCATCCCTGGGCGACGAGGTCGGCGACTTGGCGTTCTCGCTTGGTCAGTTGCCGGCCCGAATGTGCTGTCGCCCCGGCGGTTTCGGATCCCTCGCCGAGGGCGAAGGACACCGCCGTGTCGAAGTCCATCGCTGCGCCTTCTCGACGGGCGGTGTCGAAGGTTCGTGATCCCAGCGCCGTGCGGCTGCTCCGTTCGGAGTTTTCACGGTAGGCGAGCAGATCGTGAAACATGAAGGCGGAGCTGCCCGCGACGCTGCTCAATGCGTCGGCGGCACCCATCAATACCGCCGCGCGCCGGTAATGGCGGACGTCGGCGGCCAGCCAGGCCAGGATTTCCGAGCAAGCCGCGGCGGTGAGGGGGTCCTCCAGTAGTCTCGCGGCGCGAATGCCCTCGTGCAAATAGCTTGTGGCGCCGTCGGTTTCGTTCCGTCGCCACAATGTGAATCCCGCGGCCCACAGTGCCCATGCTCGACGCATGGTCTCGTCGGCCGACTCGGCGGCGGTGAGAGCTTTGCGGAAATAGGGGAGGGCGCGATCGGTGTCGTTCTGCAGTGTGTACGACCATCCGAGCGAGATCTGGGCGTCGAGTTGTAGCCCCGATTCGCCGGTGTCGGCGTAGATTTCGACGGCATCGGTCAGTAGGGCGCTCGCACGAGGCAGGTCCCCGCTCGCCAGGCACTCGTATCCTCGGGCGTGGGCGAGCAGGGCGGTGACGAGAGGGTCGGTGATGTGTCCGGCCAGACTTTCGAGTTGCGCGATTGTGTCGTGGACGGCCGGCAAGTCGGTTTGGATCGCGGCTGTCTCGACGGCTTGGTAGAGCACTCTGGCTCGGTCGACGGTCTGTATGTGGGGGGTATGGATCAACGCGTGCTCGAGCCACCGGCGCCCCTCGGTGAGTCGCCCTCTTATCGTCCAGAAGGGGTAGAGAGCAGCGGTCATCCGCAATGCGCTCTCGGCCCCCTCGGACACGCTGAACGTCAATGCCTTCCGCAGATTCGGCAGTTCCCGTTCCAGTCGCCCGACCCACTGCAGCTGCCGTGGGCCCACCCAATCTCCTTCCGCTGCCAGTACCAGTTGCTCGCACCAATCCCGTTGGCGGCGGTCGAGTTCGGCGTCTTCACCGTCGTCTCGCGCCCTGCTTCTGCCGTACTCCTGGATGGTTTCGAGCATGCGGAAGCGAACGGTTCCGTCGGTGTCTTCGCGGATCAGAATCGACTTGTCCACCAGCGCGGCCACGGCGTCGAGTAGTTCGGCGTCGCCGAGGCCGGGGCCGCAGACCTGTTCGGCGGCATCGAGTTCGAACCCGCCCGCGAATATCGACAGCTGGTTCCACAGGCGTTGCTCGGACCCGGTGCACAGGTCGTAGCTCCAGCCGATGCAGTACTGCAGGGTCTGCTGGCGTTTCGGGGCGCTTCGACTCCCGCGGGTGAGCAGCGCGTAGCGATCGTCGAGTCGGGAGAGGATCTGTTCGGGGGACATGGTCCGGAGCCGAGCCGCGGCGAGTTCGATCGCCAGTGGCAATCCGTCCAACCGGGCGCATATCCGGGCAACGGTGTCGGTGTTGCGGTCGGTGACATCGAATCCGGGGACGGCCGTTGCCCCTCGTGCGGCGAACAGCGTGACGGCGTCCTCGCGCGCTGTGCGGCGAGCCGTCCTGCCCGCCGGAGCCGAAACCTGCAGCGGTGGCACCGCGAACACCGATTCGCCCGCGGCACTCAGTGCCTCGCGGCTGGTGGCCAGGATGCGGATATGCGGGCAGGCGCGCAACAGCGATTCCGTCAGTGTCGTCACGGCGTCGATCACGTGTTCGCAATTGTCGAGCAGCAACAGCAGATCGCGGGAGGACAGGTACCGGACGAGGACATCCAGCGTGGGCTCCGGGCCCCAGTTCCGCAGACCGAGGGTGGCGGCGACGACATCGACAACCGCGGTGGCGTCGCGCAGGTCGGCCAGCTCGGCCAGCCACACCCCGTCGCTGAAATCCGGCCTGAGCTGGTGTGCGATCCGCAGTGCGAGCCGGGATTTGCCCACTCCGCCGGTTCCGGTCAGGGTGACCAACCGTGACCCGGTCAGCAGGTTCTCGAGCGTGGTCACCTCGGAGCGCCGATCGATGAAGCTGGTCAATTCGAGCGGGAGGCTGCCGGTACCGTTTCCCGCGACATCCGGCGGTCGGGTCCCGGACGGCTTCTCGGTACCCGGTTCGCTCCGCGGCGGCATGTCGGCGACTGCGAATCCATGGCTTCGTTCCACCCGGCGCAGTTGTTCGCCCAGTAGCTCCGCGGTGGGGCGATCGGACGGTTCGTGCGACATCGCCGCTTCGATGATCGAGCTGACATCGTCGGGAATTCCGTGCTCGCGCAGGTCCGGAACCGGCTGCCGGGTGATGCGCTGGAGCTGCGCGACGACTTGTTCACCGCTGCGGCGTTCGAACGCGGCGTGCCCGGTCAAGGCACAGAAGAGCGTGGCTGCCAGCCCGTACACATCCGATGCCCGGCTGGGCGCGGCCCCACTCAGTACTTCCGGTGCGGTGAAGGCGGGGGATCCGCTGATCGTGCCGGTGGAGGTCTCGAAGCCACCGGCGATATGGGCGATACCGAAGCCGGTCAACGCCGGCTCGCCGTAGTCGGTGATCAGAATGTTTCCCGGCTCGACATCGCGGTGCACGATGTCGGCGCGATGCGCGGTTTCCAGTGCGCCCGCGATCTTCACCCCGAGCCGCAGCGCATCGGACAGCGGCAGCGGACCATCGTGGCGGATGCGGGAGTCGAGAGATCCGCGAGCGTGATAGGGCATCACCAGGTACGGGCGGCCGGTCGCCGTCACGCCGACTTCGAGCATGTCGACGATGTTCGGATGCCCGGTCAGCCGCCCCATCGCTCGCTGCTCGCGAAAGAAGCGCGCCCGATTCTCGTCGAGTTCGCCGCTCAGCACTTTCACCGCCACCGTGCGATCCACCGCCGGTTGGGTGCAGCGGAACACCTGCCCGAAAGCGCCGCGTCCGATCTCTTCGGCGTCCGTGAAACCCGCAGAGCCCAACTCCGTGACGACGTCGACACCACCATCACGCTGTGTCTTGAACCGATCGCTCTCGACCATCGACTACTCGTCAGCTTCTGCCGGCAGGTACCAGTCAGAATATCCCTGACACCCCTGCCGGCGTCCGCCCGCCGCCGGTCAGAAGCCGGCCTCCTCGAGGTCCATCACGGTCGCGTCCGTCGCGGAGACCACCGCGAGTTCGGCGGTGAGATGGGGGAGCGCGGAGTTGGCGAAAAACGAGGCCACTGCGACCTTGCCGGCGTAGAACGCGGTGTTCTGCCCGGCTTCGATTGCGGTGAGAGCTGTTTCGGCGCCGACGATGAGGCGCCAGGCCACCAGTAGATCGCCGACGGCGAGAAGGAGCCGGACGGCGTTCAGGCCGATTTTGTACACCTCGCGAGGCTCCACGGCAGCTTCCAGCAGATGGGTGGTGAGCCTGCCGATGATCTCCTGTACGTCCTCGAGGGCGTGCGAGAGCAGAACCTTCTCGTTCTTCAACCGGCCACGGTCGGCATCGGACTCGGCGGTGGCGCGGACCTGCCCCAGTACGTGCGCGAGCGCAATACCGTTGTCGCGGGCGATTTTCCGGAAGAAGAAGTCCTGAGCTTGGATCGCCGTGGTGCCTTCGTAGACGGAGTCGATCTTGGCATCACGGATGTACTGCTCGATGGGATAGTCCTGGAGGTACCCGGAACCGCCGAAGGTTTGCAGGGATTCGGTGAGGTACTGGTAGGCGCGTTCGGAGCCGACACCTTTGACGATCGGCAGAAGCAGATCGTTGACCCGCGCGGCGAGATCGTCGTCGGCACCGGAAATGTGCCGGGCGACCACCGGATCCTGGTGACCGGCGGTGTAGAGGTAGATCGATCGCAATCCCTCGGCGTAGGCCTTCTGCATCATCAGCGAACGGCGCACATCGGGGTGATGGATGATGGTCACCTTCGGTGCCGCCTTGTCGGCGGCCCGAGCCGGATCGCTGCCCTGCACGCGGGTTTTCGCGTAGTCGAGTGCGTTGAGGTATCCGGTGGACAGTGTCGCGATGGCCTTGGTGCCGACCATCATCCGAGCTTCTTCGATGACCTCGAACATCTGGGCGATTCCGTTGTGGACGCCGCCCACCAGGTAGCCGACCGCGGGGATACCGTGCCCGCCGAAGGTCAGCTCGCACGTGGCCGAGGCTTTCAGGCCCATTTTGTGCTCGACGTTGGTGACGAAGACACCGTTGCGTTCGCCCGGGTCCAGGTGTCGAGGTCGAAGTGGAATTTCGGCACGAAGAACAGCGACAGGCCCTTGGTGCCCGGGCCGGCGCCCTCGGGGCGGGCCAGCACCAGGTGGAAGATGTTCTCGAACAGGTCGTCGGAGTCACCGGAGGTGATGAACCGCTTGACGCCCTCGATGTGCCAGGAACCGTCCTGCTGTTCGGTCGCTGTGGTGCGGCCGGCTCCGACGTCGGAGCCGGCGTCCGGTTCGGTCAGCACCATCGTCGCGCCCCAGTTGCGCTCGACCGCTTGCGCGGCCCATCGCCGCTGCTGTTCGGTGCCGATGCCGGCGAGGACGTCCGCCATCATCGGGCCGCTCAGGTACATGTAGGCCGCGGGCTGGGCGCCGAGGACCAGTTCGTTGATCGCCCAGCCGAGCATCGACGGCGCGGGCACGCCGCCGATCGCCTCGCTCTTGGCAACCCGCCACCACTGCGCGTCCTGCCATGCGCGAACGGACCGCTTGAACGGCTCCGGAATCCGTACCGAGTGCGAGTCGCTGTCGAAAATTGGTGGGTGGCGGTCGGTTTCGGCATACGACTCGGCCACCGGCCCTTCGGCCAGGCGGCCGGCCTCGGCCAGCATCGTGCGTGCGGTCTCGCCGTCCAGTTCGGCGAACGCCCCCGAATCGAGGACGGTCTCCAGGCCGTACACCTCGAACAGGTTGAACTCCAGATCACGAACGTTGCTCTTGTAGTGGCCCACCGGACCGTCACCTCTCGATCGGCCCGCCGCCGGGGCGGGCAGGAATGATCCGATTGCCGCTGCGAGCGCGGCCGCAACGGCAATCGGGTTGTGTCGGTTGCTGTTATGAGGCGGGTGTGGTCGCCGGGTCGGGGGCGGTGACCTGGTTGGTGAAGTCGATCAGGGCGGCGATGCCGACGGGCACGCCGACCAGGATGATTCCGGCGGCGGACCCCAAGGCGACACCGACCGCGGCGCCGGCCAGGCATCCGCCGAGCGCACCGGCGAAGAAGACGGGGAAGGTGATGGTTCCCACGGTCAGTGCACCCGCGATGCAGCCCAGCGGGAGGCCGATGAGTGTGCCGATCAAGGTGCCGACGCTGATCGCCAAACCGAATTCGGTTGCGGCCGTGGCCATCGCGTTCTGGAACTGTGCTTCGGACGCGACCGGACGCGGAAGCTCCACCGGAGTGGCGGGCCGGGCCGACGCGGGGTCGGTACTGGGTGACAGCGTCGCGGTGTTGCCGTCGATCCGTGCCGCGATGGGCCAGTCCTTGTCGTCCTTGCGGTAGGTGAGCGGGAACCCGGCGGCGAGGTTGCCCTGTGCGTCCAGGACCTGGAACTGGTTGCCGCGCACGGTGAGTGACCCGCCGTCGGTGCTGATCCGCACCGATCCGTCGACGATGCTCGAGGTGTAGTGGATACCGGGAAGGACGGTGGTGCGGATACTCGAATTCGGGGGAGTCGCCGGGTTCGCGGGTGCGGGGTCGGCGCAGGCGACCGCGGTGGTCAGGCTGACAGTGAGCGCGGTGAGGCAGGTGGTCGCGACCAGGTTGGTGATCTTCATGTCATCCGATTTCTGTTGTGTGGATCGTTCTTTCGAGGATCGGTCGGCTCAGCACCGGCGCCGGATGCCGAGTAGCGCCGGCACCGCGAGCAGGGCGGCGGCCGCACCGAACGCGTACAGCAGGCGGTAGTTGTTCGGGCCGTCGATGGCGAGGAGTGCCGGGGCCACGAGCGGTGCGACCATCAATGCCGCCGACTGGGTCAGCACGACCAGGCCGAGGTCGCGGGCCGCGTTCTCCCACGAGGTCATCGTGGATGCCGCCAAGGCCAGCATCTGCCCGAGCAGCAGGCCGTATCCGATGCCGAAGAACACACAGCCGGTGAGGAATTCGGGGACGGTGCCGACGACGTCCATCACGGTGCACCCGACGGCGACGAGCAGGCCCGCGGCGGCGAACAAGGGTTTGCGCCTGCCGATCCGGTCGGCGAGGCGGCCGCCCAGGGGACTGATGATCGACGCCGTACCGTTGATGATCAGCGTCGCCTCGAAGACGGTGGGAACCAGGGCAGCCTCGTCGAGCTTCAACGCGTTCTGCAGAAAGTAGACCAGGAAGGTCGCTACGACGGCGGCGCCGACCGTGATCCCGAAGATGGAGGCCAGGCACCAGGCGAAATCGGGTGCCTTTCTCGGATCGAAATACAAAGTCCGGGCAAAGTCGCGGACGTTGAAGACCGGCCGGACATGTCCCGCGAAGTCGGTTTCCCGGAGAATGGCGACGAATAGCAGGACGAGACCGGCGCCGAGAGCTGCCGGAATGAGAAGGCGTGCGGTCATTCCCGGGGTGATGCGGACGATGAAGGTCCCTGCGATGAGCCCCACGCCCTGCGCCGCACCGGCGAGACCGGCGACGAAACCCGCACGCTCCGGCGGAATGGAATCCGCGAGCATGGACCACAACACCGTCAATCCGATGGTGCCGGATACCGAGACGATGATCCATCCGACGATAAGTCCGGCGATGGAGCCGGAAACGGCGACGATGGCGTTGCCCGCCAGAATGGTGGTGGCCGCGACCACCAGCCATGGCCGTCGTCGGCCGAAGCGCGACATGGTGATATCGGCCAGACGCCCGAAGAACGGGCCCGCGGGCAGCGAGATCAGAGCGCCCGTGGCCGCGATCGCCGAATAGGCCACGGAGGTATGGGCCGGGACGGCCTGCGCGACCCGGAGTGCTAAAGTGATCATGGTCGGGGTCAGAACGGCCGTCCATACACCGAAGATCGCCAGGACATACGTCCAGATGAATGCATTTCCGGCGTGATTGAGGGTGATGGCCGCGGGCGAAGCGTCGGTGGAGACTGTGGAACCGGTTTCTGTGTCGGTCGCGGGCGTGGGCGAATCTTGAGCTGTCATAGTGTTTTCCGAACTGTGCGAATCGAGAATGTGCGCGTCCTTGCGCGGTGATGCATGCTCATGCAGCCGTAGATGGATGTCGGCGTGCGTTATTCCGGCGATGCGGTAACAGTGACCGCAGCCTTCCGGGCGAGTGCCCGATTGTGATCATCGAGTGCCCGGTAGCCGTGGTAGTAGGTCGTGACCATGAGCGCCCAGATCGCCAGTGCCGGAATGTAGAACAACGTGTGGTCGGCGTCGTCGCCGGGAATATGGACGAAGTCATAGGTCGACGCGACGATCGCCCCGAGGATGGTCGCGATGAAAACGCCAGCCGCGCAACGTCGTTCACCGATCCGCCACAGCCGGCCGGCGACCGTCACCATGAACACCGCCACAGCGAGATTCAGCGCGAGGTAGAACAGCGACCATGGCGGGCTGACGGGCCGCACGTCGATCGTTCGCCACAGCCCGACCACGGTCGCTGCCCCGAAGGCGGCGGCCTCGACCGCGAGCGAGGCGCGGTACCCGCGGGTCACCGCCATCATGCCGAGAACGAACACCAGCGTCATGCCGAACGAACGCGAGAACGCGTCGAAGAACACCATCAGGTGGTAGCTCACGCCCGAATGATCGACCCCGGTGGCGCCCAGGAACAGAACGTTCGCCCCCGATACCCCGATCACCAGCCACTCGAGACCGAGCAGATAGTTGCGGTAGCGGCGAATGATTTGCACCCCGTAATAGAGGCCGGCTGCCGCCATCCACAAATCGGTGGCCAGAAGCAACGCCATTGCGAGCGTATTCATCGAGAATTCCTTCGATTCAACAGAATTCGGTGTAGGTACGCCGCACTCGCCCAACCGCATCGAGCAGAGTCGTGACGCGGAACGGGTGACGGGGCGTGGTGAACGGGCGGCACAGCGACCACCCGTTCGGTCGATAGACCCGTCCGCGTCGCGGCTGGGGGATCGGATCGGTGGTGTTCGCTATGCGGAACGGGCGCTGACCTGCTGCAGGACTCGCTCGAGGCGCGAGGCCGTTTCCTGGATGTCGGCGAGCGTGTGCGCGGTGCTGAGGAAGATCTTTCCGGACGGCATGAAGACGACACCCGCTTCGAGCATGCCGGCGGCGATCTCGGCCCACAGTCCGTCCGTGCCGTGCAGGCTCGTCGCCTGATCGCGCGGCACGAACTGCACGAGCGACCCGACGCGCCGGAGACTGGCGGGCGCGCCGGTCGAGAACAGCACGTCGGCGATCGCCTGCTCGAAGGCGTCTCCCAGATCTTCCAGCTTGTCGAATACGCCTGGCGTAGCGGACAACTCCATCGCGGCCTTCACCGCCGCGAGGGCTACGGGGTTGCCGTTGAACGTTCCGGCATGGGTGACTCCCTGCTCGACCAGATCGATGATGTCCGCGCGTCCCACGACCGCACTCTGCGTGAATCCACCGGCGATCGCTTTGCCGAACACCGAGAGATCCGGGCGTACGCCGAACCTTTCGGCGGTGCCACCGCGTGCGATCCGGAATCCGGCGATGACCTCGTCGAAGATCAACACGACGCCATGCCGGTCGCACAGGCTGCGCAGAGTTTCGAGGAAGCCGGGTGCCGGCGCCTGGACTCCGGCGTTGCTCATGATCGGATCGATGAGTACAGCGGCGATCTGGCGCTCCTCGGCGCGAGCGAGCAGTTCGGCGATGGCGGCGGTGTCGTTGAACTGGCTGATGATCAGGTCGGCATAGGCGTGGGGACTTTGCCCGCGGCTGGCCGGGACGGCGGTCTCACCGGTGTCGTCCGCGCTCATGCCGGCGTACACGCTGTCCTGCCAGCCGTGGTAGGCCTTCCTGAACTTGACGATTCGGTGTCGGCCGGTTGCTGCGCGTGCCAGCCGCAAGGCGACCTGCACGGCCTCCGTCCCCGAGTTCGTCCACACCAAACGCTGAGCACCGGGCACCGATTCGAGTACCGCCTCCGCGGCTTCGTACTCGAGGCGATGGCCCATTCCCACGACCTGCATCGATGTCATGACTCGCGCCACCGAGTCGAGGACGTGGGGATGACTGTGTCCGTGGACCAACGGTCCCCACGCCATCACGTAGTCGACGTAGCGATCGCCGTCGAGGTCCCAGACATGGGCTCCGCGAGCACTCTCGACGAAGAGCGGAACCGGTCGCATCGTGGCACGAAGGCCCGAGCTGACGCCGCCGCCGACGCTGCGACGGGTCCGCTCGAATGCGGTTCTGGAGGAGTCGATTCCCATACTTTTCCTTGAGGGCTGCGGGCGGGCCCGCCGGAGAGGACTCGTCGCCTCTCCGGCGGGTCGCGAGGCGAGAGATGTGCCGACCGGCACCTCAGAGCTTCAGGTAGTCCCCGAGCTCGCTGTAGTCCACCTGCCAGAGGCCGGGCGAGCCCTTGGGGTACTGGGAACGGAAACCGAGAATCCGCTGCACCCGCGGCGAGAGCTGCTTGGCGATCTCCATGTCGACGAGGAACGGGTACGCCTCCTCACCGGTGAGGAAGCCCAGGTTCAGCGGGAAGGCCAGTCCCCGGCGGTACTCGTCGGTCGTGACGTTCGCTCCGCCGCCGTGCACGGTCTTGCCGCTGTAGAAGAACGCGTCACCCGCCTTCATGACTGCGGGGATGGTGTCCTCGGGGGTGCCGCGATTCTCGAAGTCCTCCCAGAGGTGGCTGCCCGGGATGACCCGCGTGGCGCCGTTCTCCTCGGTGAAGTCGGTGAACGCGATCATGAAGTTCACGCACACCTCGGGACCCTGCGGGCCCATGCCGACGAACGGGTACCAGTTCTCGAGGTCCCGATGCAGGAACTGCGCGCGGTTTCCGGGGCCGATCTCGATGAGCTGCGCCGTGGTCAGCCAGTAGGTACCGGACTCCTCGAGGAACAGCGCGTCGCAGAGGTCGTGGATCAAGTCTTGCTCGAGGATCTCCTCGCGGAAGGTCTTGCTGTGCGTCACCAGATTCGTCAGTCGCTTGGTGTTGGCCCCATGGAACTCCGCGACGATCGCGTTCTCATGGGTCGAGCCGGGAGCCAGCGCTGCCATGGGCTGCTCGACCTCGGCGTTGAACCGCGCGATCTGGTCCGCCGACAGGAAGTTCTCGATGATCACGCCGCCGTCCTTGGCGACGATGTCGAGGATCTCGGCGAGCGGGGTCGTCGCCGCGACGGATCGTAGAGCGGCCTTGGCTTCGGTAGTCATAACTCTCCATTTCCACGTTAGATCAAACGCCTTAGTCATTTGATCTGATCGATTGATCCGATTGTGGGGCGCACCACACCCGATGTCAAGAGGTGAGCGGAATAATCGGGGAGTAGGGGTGTTTGCCGTCACTTTCGCGAGGGTCACGCGTGCTCGCCCGACGCCGCGATCTGTACGCTTGACTTGATCAATTAATCAGGGCGCCTACGTGCGCCGACGAACGAATGAGGTGAACCAGTTGCCCCACGTGTCGACAGAGGATCGTTCGATCCAGTTCATCGATGCGGCAGTCCGGGTCATCGCCGAGCGCGGGGTCGCGAGCGCGACGACACGCCGGATCGCCGAAGCGGCCGACGCGCCACTGGCCTCACTGCACTACTGCTTCCGGGACAAGGACGGCCTCTTCCTTGCCGTCTTCGAGCACCTCGCCGCCGAAGTCACCAAGCAGTTCACCTCCATCGAGCCGGCCGAGCTCGAAGTGACCGCGGCAGAGGTCGTCCGGCGTTCGGTGCGCTGGCTCATGGACCATCCGGACTACGCGTTGGCCGAGGTCGATCTGTACATGTGGATGACCCGTCATCGGCCGGCGCTCGCGAAGGAGTCCTACGACGTCTTCCTGCGGGCGGTCACCGACGTGCTGCAGCGCGCGGCCGGGCCGTCCGCGCGCGCGGAGGCCATCGCGAATCTCGCCTCGGTGCTGATCGGTGCCACCGACGGGCTTGTGTTGCAGTGGGCCTCGGATCGGGATCGGGCGCGCGCCGATGCCTACGCGGATGTGATCTGCGCGGGAATCCCGGCTATGTGCAGCGGGATTCGGGGGTAGGGGTCGCGCCGGATGGATCGCGCGGCGTTCGGCGGTGTGAACACGCTCGGATCCGGTCGGCTGGTCATTGCCGTCGTCGGGTAGATCCATGGGGCTCCGCAACCCCCAAGGCCCTCGGTCGGACGTGAGTTCGTCGAATCGTCTGGGTGACAACGTCTTCCAGCCCCGGCGCTCGTGGGTGCGAGCTCCGGGGCCTGGTTTCGACAGCGGTGGGCTTCGTAGTCGGTCGCCGAATACGTTCCGGCCGAACGGGTTCAGGTCTCGCGGTTGCCGCCCGTACCCTCCGTTGCCGGGGAATGCGCTTCGGCCGCTCGGGCTCTCAGCAGGTACTTCTGCGTCTTGCCCGTCGACGTCTTGGGAAGGGGACCGAAGAGAACCTCGCGAGGAGCCTTGTAGCGCGCCAGGCTCCCTTTGACATGCTCCACGAGTTCCTCGGCGGTGGCATGGGCTCCCGGGGCGAGGTGCACGAACGCGACAGGGATCTCTCCCCAGCGGGGATCGGCGGTTCCGACGACTGCCGCCTCGAGCACCGCGGGGTGCTCCGCCAGCACGTGCTCGACCTCCACGCTCGCGATGTTCTCGCCCCCGCTGATGATGATGTCCTTGCTCCGATCGCGAAGCTCGACATACCCGTCGGGATGGCGCACCGCGAGATCGCCGGTTCGGAACCAGCCGTCCGGAATCGCCTCCCGGGTGGCGGCCTCGTCGTCGAGGTAACCGAGCATGACGTTGTTGCCGCGTAGCGCGATCTCACCGACTGTGCTGCCATCGGCGGGTACGTCGCGGCCGGCATCGTCGACCACCCGTGGCGGCAGGGAGACGATATTGCCGACCCCTTGTCGCGCCTTCAGCCGGATCACGGCCTCGTCGTCGAGACCCTCCCACTCCGGCACCGGCTCACAGATGAGCGCGGGGCCGAAACTCTCGGTCAGCCCGTAGAGATGCGTGACGTCGAATCCGAGGCGCGTCATCCGGCGCAGCACGGCCGGTGCGGGCGGCGCACCTCCGGTGTCCACCGACACCGCGCGCGACAGCGTCGAGGCATCGTCGGAGTGCGCGATCATGTCGAGCACGGCCGGAGCGCCGTTCAGACCGGTGACGCCCTCCTGCCGGATCAGCCGCCACATTTCGGCGGGCTCGACCTTGGGCAAGCACACATGCGTGCCGCCGGCCGCCGTGACGGCCCAGGTGAAACACCAGCCGTTGCAATGGAACATCGGCAACGTCCACAGGTGGACGGAGTGCGGGCCGAGCGCGAAGTGACTCGCCATGGCCAGCGACTGCAGGTACGCACCGCGATGGTGGTACATGACCCCCTTCGGTGCTCCGGTGGTGCCGGAGGTGTAATTGATTGCCAGCAGCGAACTTTCGTCGGTGATCTGTTCCTGGAAGGGCGTGGCGTTCGCGATCAGATTCTCGTAGTCGGAGTCGGCACCTCCCGAACCGATGACCACGGGGGGCTTCTCCAGGCCCGCGCAGACCTCGCGGACCAGGTTCGCATAGCCGGCATCGCACACGATCACACCGCTACCCGAATGCTCCAGGATGTAGGTCAATTCCCGGATGCCGAGTCGAGTGTGGAGTGCTACCAGGGGAACTCCCGCCCAGGGCACGCCGTAGTGGGCTTCCAGAAGTTCGTGGGTGTTGGGCGCCAGCACCGCCACCGGCCGCCCCGCGGCGATCTCTCGTAGCCCGCCCGCCAGCCGCCGGCACCGATCCCGGAATTCGGTGTAGGTCCAGCGCTGGTCGCCGTCGACGACCGCGATGCGGGATCGGTGTGCGGCCGCGGCGCGGTCGAGGAACGCCGTGGGCGTCAGCGCCGCCCAGGCGTGCGTCGCCGCGGTCGTTCTCGGATCAGACATAGCGGAGAACGTCGTCGTCGACCGACTCCAGCAGTCGCATGGTCTCGGCGTAGTTCTGCGGATTGAGCCAGGGCTCGTGGTCGCCTTGTGCCGGCATGCGCTGGGCAGCTCGCTGCATATAACCGGAGGTCACGCCCGCGGTATAGGGGAGTCGCGGCATGGCGTCGTCGCCCGGTGCGAGCGTCGGCGTGACTCGGTGTGCGCCGACTTCGTCCATATGCGCGAGAACGCGGCACAAGAAGTCGTCGACCGCTTCGATACGGAGCGTCCACGACGAATTCACGAATCCGAAGGCGTAGGTCAGGTTCGGCACTCCGGACAACGCCAGGCCCTTGTAGGTCCAGCAGCGCCCGAAATCGACGACCTCACCGTCGACGTCGAATGTCGCCTCCCCGCCCATGACGAGGTCCAGACCAGTCGCCTTCACGATGATGTCGGCGTCCACATGAGTCCCGTCCCGCATCGCCACGCCGGTCGGGGTGAGCCGGTCGATGTGGCCGGTCACGACGTCCGCGGATCCGTTGCGGATCGCCTGGAACAGATCGGCGCCGGGCACCAGGCACACGCGCTGATCCCATGGCTCGTACGTGGGAGTGAAATGGGCTTTGCGAACCTCCACGCCGACGACCTCGTCGATGGCGTCGAATATCGCCTTCTTGAATTCCTGCGGGTGCTGCCGCGCGTAGTGGTAGATCTCCTGCTGGGCGTGCAGATTACGCAGGCGGATCCGGCTGAACGCCTCCTCGGGACCCATCTCCTCCCGCAACCGCTCGGCTTCGGGATCGACGGCCGGTGCGATGGCCACGTAGGTGGGCGACCGCTGGACCATGGTCACCTTCGCGGTCTCGCCCGCGAGGCTGGGAACGAGCGTGATGGCGGTGGCCCCCGACCCGATCACCGCGACCTTGCGGTCCCGGTAGTCGAGATCCTCCGGCCACTCCTGGGGGTGGACCACCCTGCCTTCGAACGAATCCTCGCCGGGGAGTTCGGGATTGAACCCGCCGCGGTAGCTGTAGTAGCCGGTGGCGAGGTGGAGGAACCGGCAGCGCAGCTGTGTGTCGCCGTCCGCGTTGCGCAACCCGAGGGTCCAGGTGTCGTCCGCGCTGCTCCACGACGCGGAGACCAGACGCGTTCCGAACCGGATCTTCTCGGTGATGCCGAACTGATCAGCGGTCTCCTGCAGGTAGTTCTTGATCGCTCCGCCGGAAGCGATCGCCTCCCGTTCGGTCCAGGGCTTGAAGCCGTAGCCCAACGTGAACATGTCGCTGTCGGAGCGGATGCCCGGGTAGGTGAACAGATCCCAGGTGCCACCCAGGGATTCGCGCATCTCCAGTACCGCGAAACTTTTGCCGGGACATTTCCGCTGCAGTTCGGCAGCTGCTGCGATTCCGGAAATTCCAGCGCCGACGATGACGACGTCGAGATCGGCCGGGCCGTTCACTTTCCATCTCCTAATGATTGAGGCAATGCCTGCTCGACAAGCCAGGGGAAGCAGGGGTCGAGTTCGACGATGGCTTCGGGATGCCACTGCAGGCCGAGAACCGGCCGGCCGGGCAGCTCGATGGCCTCGACCACGCCGTCGGGGGCCCGCCCGGAGACCACCAGGCCCTCGCCCGGGCGATCGACCGCTTGGTGATGCCACGAGTTGACCGCACTGCGCGGTCCGTAGAGCTTCGCGGCGAGGGTTCCTTCGTCGAAATCGACCGTGTGTTCGCGGTCGGGGCGCCGGTCGGGGACGGCGGCGAGGGAATAGTGCTCGATCCCCTGGTCGGGCAGATCCGGAATCAGTGTGCCGCCGAGGGCGACGTTGAGAACCTGCTGGCCGCGGCAAATCCCCAGTACCGGTTTGCCTCGTGCGATGGCGTGACGCACCAGGGTGATCTCGTAGTCGTCGCGGCGCCGGTCGATCGTCAGCACTTCTCCGCCGGTCGAGTTGGGCGTGGGCGGCGGCCCACCCCAGAGTTCGGGGTCGACGTCCTGGCCACCGGTCAGCACCAGTGCGTCGACGCGCGACACGACCTCGGGCCCCGCGGACTCGTAGGGGAGGAGGACGGGAACGCCACCGGCCTCGGCGATCTTCATGCCGAACTCGGCCCAGAACATGTCGGCCCGGCATGCTGCCCAACGGCTGTCGACGCCCACGAGTGTCGTGGCGGAGATCCGCCGGCCGGTGATGGCGATGAGGGGTTTCACGAGTTGTCTCCGATGCGTACGACCACCCGGGTGCCCCCGGCGTTCTTCATGAGTTCGAATCCCTCGTTGATCTGCTCAAGGCTCACGATCGCCGAGATCATGTCGTCGAGGTTCAGCCGGCCTTGCTCGTAGTACCGGACATAGCCGGGAATGTCGGCGGGGAATCGGTTGGAGCCCATCAACGCTCCCTGGAGCCGCTTCTCGAGCATGAACAGCTCCGAGGCGCGAATCGATACCGGCTGGTTGTCGGGCACCAGGCCGACGACCGTGGCGGTGCCACCCGGCCCCAACATGGCGAAGGCCTGCTCCACCGTGGCGGCGAAACCGACCGCCTCGAACGAGTAGTCGACACCGCCGTCGGTCAGTTCACGCACCGCCGCCACCGTGTCGACCTGCCCCGCCTGCACGGTCGCGGTCGCGCCGAACTTCAGGGCATCGGTCAATCGCGCCTCGACGGCGTCGACGGCGATGATCTCGCGAGCACCGGCGAGACGAGCGCCTTGGATCGCCGCGATACCCACTCCTCCGCAGCCGAGGACCGCGACCGTCGACCCGGGCTCCACCCGGGCGCTGCGGAACACCGAACTCAACCCGGTCACCACCGCGCAGCCGAGCACGGAGGCGGCGGCGAGGGGCATGGTGTCCGGGATGCGCACTGCCGAATGTTCGTGTACCACCATCGCTTCGGCGAACGCGCCGAGCCGCGCGGTCGGGTGGACCGACCGGCCACGGGCGTTGATCAGAACCGGCCGTGACCGGCTCCCCAGCGAGCCGCGGCGGGGGCACAGGGTCATCCGGCCGGACAGGCAGAACCTGCATTCCCCGCAATAAATACTCAGGCACGTCACGACATGGTCGCCGGGGCGCAGGTTGCTGACCCGATCACCCACGCGCCGAACCACTCCGGACGCCTCGTGCCCGAGCAGGGTCGGGCAGGTGGCCGGCCAGACGCCTTCGATCTCGTGCAGGTCCGAACGGCACAGTCCCGCGTAATGCACGTCGATGAGCACCTCGTCCGGGCCGGGTTCGTCCAGCACGAGCGTTTCCAGTTCCAGCATGCCCGGCGCCGAGTTGAGCACCGCGGCAGTGATATTCGTTGGCATCAGGTCTCTCGGATCTGGCCGCGGGCGCGGGCCGAGGCTCGTGGCTTCGACCCGCACCGCCGACGGCCGACGGGGGAGCGCCCTACAGGGCGATCCAGGTCGTCTTCAGCTGGGTGTACTTCTCCAGCCCGTAGGTGCCCTTGTCGGCACCGTTGCCGGACAAATTCCGGCCTGCGAACGGAGTCGACGGCACGCCTTCTTCGTACGAGTTCACCCAGACGTTCCCGGCGTCGAGTCCGCGGGCCATCCGGTGGATTCGCGAGACGTCACGGGTCCACACCGACGCGCCCAGCCCGAAATCGGTGTCATTGGCGAGGCGGAGCGCTTCGTCCTCGTCCCGGAAGGGCTGGATGCACACGACCGGCCCGAAGATCTCCGCGCGGGTGATCTGCATCGACGGGTTGGTGTCGACGAACACCGTCGGCGTGACCAGGGAGCGCTCCTCGTCGAGGGCCTGCTCACTGCCCGTCAACAGCGTGGCTCCTTCGCGCACACCGGATTTGACGAATTCGAGCACGGTGTCGCATTGGTTGCGGCTGCTGAGTGGGCCGAGCACGGTACCCGGGTCGAGCGGATCGCCGATCGTGAGCGTCGAAACCTGATCACACACGCCCGCGACCACCTCGTCGTACACCGACTGCTCCACGAACAGCCGCGACCCGGCGGTGCACATCTGCCCGGTATTGAAGGTGAACGCCCATGTCGCGGTGCGAACGGCCTGCTCGAGATCGGGTGCGTCGGCGAAGATGATGTTCGGCGACTTTCCGCCCAGCTCGAGAGACACCGGCTTGCCGTTGGATACCGCGGAGTCGCCGAGCAGCCGCAGGCCGACCTCGGTCGAGCCGGTGAACGTCACACACGCCACGGAGTGGTGCCGGCTCAGTGCCGTGCCGACCGTCGCGCCGCGTCCGGTGACGACCTGAAGCACCCCGTCGGGAAGCCCGGCGAGACTGCTCAACTCGGCCAGCCGCAGTGACGAGGCCGAGGTCTGCAACGCCGGCTTGAGGACGACGCTGTTTCCGGCCGTCAGCGCCGGCGCCAGCTTGAGCATGGCGAGGCTGATCGGGAAGTTCCACGGCGTGATGGCTGCCACGACGCCCAGCGGCTCGCGCGTCACCAGCGCCACGGCGTCCTGGAGGCCCCGCGGTGAGTCGTCCATCAGCTTGTCCGCCAGCTCGCCGTACCAGCGGAGGTTCCGCACGGCGGAGGCGACCTCGAAGTCGCGGGCCTGGTGGACCGGCTTGCCCATCTCCCGGGAGATCAGCACGGCGAGTCGATCGGCATCACGTTCGATCAGGTCGGCCCAGGCGATCAGGATGCGGCCACGTTCCGTCGGCGCCATCCGCGACCACACACCGCTGTCGAACGCGGCACGGGCGTTCTTGACGATGCGATCCACATCTGCGGGGGCGGCCGACGGCACGGCGGTGAACTGTTCGCCCGTCCACGGATCGCGCAGCGGGAGGGTCTCGGCATCGGCCGCATCGGTCCACGCCCCGCCCTCCCACATCCCGAAGGAAGTGGGGACGGCGGCGGCCAGGGCACGCAGGTGTTCGTCGCCGGTCATGCGAGTTCGAAGTAGCGCAGGAACTCCCAGACCGACAGCTGGGCGTCGTCACGCTCGGCTTCGGTGTGGAACGACAGCCATTCCCAGCGGCGATGACCGACCCAGTAGTCGACGAATTCGTCACCGAGATACCGGCGCAGCTGATCGTCGGCATCGAGCGCGGCGACCGCGTCGTAGAGGTTCTTCGGAACCGCGGGCACGCTACCGGGCACCAGCGCCCAGGCCATCTGCTCGAACGGCGCGGGCGGCGGTGTCTTCTCGTCGAGTCCCAGCAAGCCGCCGGCCAGGAACGCGGCCAGCGTGCAGTACATGTTGGAGTCGGCGGACGGCAGGCGGTACTCCAGGCGGGTGGCGGAGTTGTCGGCCGGCACGGCGCGAACGGCACAGGACTTGTTCGCGACGCCCCACGTCTGAGTGGTCGGCGGCCCTTCGAGCTCCATCAGCCGCCGGTAGGAGGTGATGGTCGGCAGGGCGAAGCTGGTCGCCGCCTCGAGCGTCGCCATCACGCCACCGATGAAGTGCCGCATGCGCTCGCTGGGCTCGCCGGGCTTGTTCGCGTCGAAGAAGATGTTGCCGTTCTCGTCGCTGACCGAGACGTTGAGGTGGGCGCCTTGGCCGTACGCCGCGGACCACTTCGACATGAAGGTGATCGACCGGCCCAGCGAGTAGGCGACCTCGCGCATGACCTGGCGGGCGCGCGCCCACCGGTCCGCGGCGGTCACCGGATCGGCGGGGGCGATGTTGAATTCGATCTGACCGCTGGCGGCCTCGTCGGAATATGCCTCCCAGGGAATTCCGATCTCGTCGAACCGGGCGACGACGGCCTCCACGTACTCCACGTAATCGGGAGACTTCGCGTGCACGAGCGCGGCTCCGGCGTTGCCGCCGAGCGGCGTGAGGTTCTGGTACTGCTGGGCGCGCGCCTGATCGATGGACTCCTGGAAGACGGTCGCTTCGATCTCGACGCAGGCCAGGATGCTCAGACCGCGCTCCGCGTACGCGGCCGTGATGCGCTTGAGCGCCTGGCGGGGGTCTGCCCCGATGGGTTCACCCTGCAGGGTCCAGAGGTCGCCGATCACCGAAGCCACGCCCGGCTTCCATTCGACCAGCGTGCTCTCGTCGGGCCGGAGCTCGATGTCGGTCATCGTGCCGTTGCGCCGCCACTCCGGGAAGCCGAAACCGAGCGCGGAGTTGTTGTTCAGGTCCAGACCAAGGGCCAAGTCGGGCAGCGCGATGCCCTTCTCCCGGCACGAGCGGTACTTCGCCGGTGAGAGCGTCTTGCCGATCAGGACGCCGTCCTGGTTGGTCGCCTCGACGCGCACGCGCGACACCGAGGTCAATTCTTCGAAACGGTCAGAGCTCACCGCACACCACCTTCAGGTTGGCGCCGATCAGCGCCGAGAGATCGGACATAGAACCCTGCAGCGCGAGTTCACCACCCTCGAGTTCTTCTATGACCAGCGAACGGCCACCGAACATGCGTGACAGGGCGGCCGACGAACCGACGAACGTGTAGCCGGTCGCGGCGTCGCCGAAGGACGCGAATTCGTTCGCATCGAAGCAGTAGAGGTTGAGGCCGGGCGGCATGCCCCGGACCGCGCTCACGCGCTCCCAGAACGTCTCCGCGGCCGAACGCCAGTCGACGTCGGGTCCGGACAGCAACACCTGGACCTCTTTCGCGAAGCTGCCCAGCGCCTCGCCCTCCACCTCGGCCGGCGCCGGATCGGGCCACCGCACATCCCAGGTGAGGACCGGCTCCGCGCCGCTGTCGGCGGCAACGGTGACCTCCGAGCCGGCGAAGGTGACGAAGGCCTTCTGGGCGTCGGTGGTCGAAGACAGGCGGACCGTCCTGACGTCGTCGGTCGCGGTGAATGTCGCACCACGGGCAAACGCGTCGCGAAGACGCCGCGCCACCGACAGAACCATCGGGGTGGGGCGGTCTATCACCGCCACATTGCCTGTCACCGCGTGACTCGTTGATTCGGACATGTCTGCCTCTCTGCAGCTGTGGTCATGTGACTTAATCATGTGATCTAATCGGGTGTCCTGTCAATACCCGCGACCCGCTTCGTGCGCCGAAGCGAGGTGGTAGGTGGCCTGGAAGGAAGCTCGAATGGGCCTGTCCGTCACCGCGATGCTCGACCTGCTCGACGAGGACGCGCGCGCGTTCGCACAAGCGCTGCTCAGTCAGGCGCCCCCACCTCCGTACGCCCGGTACGGGGTGGAAGGCGTGCGGTCGATCTTCGATACGGTCGACGCGGCTCGGCAGCCGATACGTCCCGTGCACAGCGTCGAAGAGCGAACCGTCGACGGGCCGGGCGATCCGCTCCGAGTCCGTTGTTACCGGCCTTCGTCCGCGCTCGGACTGCCGGTTTCGATCTACATCCACGGCGGCGGGTTCGTCGTGGGGACGTTGAACGGCGCGGATGATGTGTGCAGGTCGCTGTGCGTCGAGGCGGAGTGCGTCGTCATCTCCGTCGAGTACCGGCGCGCTCCCGAACATGTCTTCCCCGCGGCCGCGGACGATTGCCTCCGGACCTACGAGTGGGTGCGGCGAGAGGCCGAGTCACTCGGGGTGGACCCGTCCCGCATCGCGCTGGCCGGTGACAGCGCCGGTGGCAACCTTGCGCTCTCGGTCTGCACGGCCGCGGCCGAAGCCCGCCGCGCGATGCCGAGAGCGCTCGTCCTGGCCTACCCCGCGACATCCAACGCCCACGCGGGCCCGTCCTGGGAGGTCTTCGAGCACGCGCCGGTCCTCTGCAAAACCGACGCGCTGTGGTTCTGGTCGAACTACGCCGCGGACGGCGAAGCGGATCCGCGCGCTGTGCCCATCCTGTCCGATACGCTGCACGCGCTGCCGCCGACTTTGCTGGTGGCGGCCGAGGTGGACGTGCTGAGGTCGGATTACGAGCATTTCGCCGCGACGGCGTCGCGCGCCGGCGCCGAGGTGGAGGTCCGCCAGTACGACGGTGTCCCACACGGCTTCTTCACCGAGGTGGCTTTCATCGGCAAGGCCAGGCGCGCTGTTGCCGACGCGGCGCATCATCTCCGGACGCACTTCGCCCACTGAGCCGCATCGCCCGTGGTCGCGGGCGAGACCGGCTCCCGCCCAGCGATGAGCGCACCGATCCCGCCCGGAATCATCCGGCTGTTCGGGATCGGGCGCTGGGTCCGGTCATTTTGGTGACCTCGGTGGGTCCGGTCCAACCGCAGGGGAGCCCGCACGTTCCGCGTGTGGTTACGGTTGTCCTGCCGTCGGCATAGTAGGTGACATTCATGAATGCGTTTGCGGCATAACCACATTCGGGGCAGGAGCCGAAGTGGTCGAGCACTTCCCGCGTTTGTTGCCCTACGACGAGCGTCGACAGCGTTGATGCTGCACCGGCCGTCCGGCTGGGGTCTTCCATATCGATATCCCTCGTTGTTCCTGTTCTCGATGGCCGTTGCGTCCTCGCGCACGCCGGGCGGAAAAGTTCAGCTCGCAGGATCGTGAAACAACCGCTCACACGGAAGGCGCGGTAAAAGGTCGTTCTGCCACCCATGACGCGCTTGCTGTGAAACCGGACGAAGGCGTCGGATGAAGGCCGACGTGGTCGCCGGAATACTCATGCGACTAAGTCATATGATCATCGAGAGTAGCCAAAGCAAATGACACGGGTCAACACCTCGGAACGTGCCGCGTTCGAAGCGAATGCTGCGCTTCGGCGACGTCTGATCAACTGATAAAGTCAAATGAATCAGTCGTCTGATTCGCGATCTGGGCCTGCTCGCGTCCACCACGAGGCGACCGCCGAGGAGCTCGAGAAGCTGCACGGGCATGCGTGACCTCACACCCAACTCAGAAAGGAGTGCCATGAGCGCTCTGGCAACCCTCACGTACGAGCAGTTCGCCGAACGCATGATGCGGGCTGAGCGGGTCGGGCTGGAGGTGGTGGTCGTCGGTCTCGGCGCTACCGGTCTCGCCATCGTCGAATCCCTCGTCCCCCGCGAGGATTGCGTGTTGGTGGGGGCGCTGGATATCCGGCCGGCGCTCTCGGGCGTCGATCTGGTGTCGCTGGTCGCGCGCGCACCCGCGGTGCCGGTCGTCTCGTCGGCCGCGGAGCTGCCGCGCGCCGATGTGGCCGTCGTCGCCACGTCGTCGTGGCTGGAGGGAATCGAGCCCACGATCACGGCGCTCCTCGAGCGGGGGATGAACGTGGTCTCCATCTGCGAGGAGCTTCGCGAGCCGAGCCTGAGCCACCCCGAGATCGTGGCTCGCCTCGACCGGGTCGCGCGGGAGCACGGCGTCTCCGTACTGGGCACCGGCTGCAACCCCGGCATGCTGATGGACACGCTGCCGCTGGTGCTCAGCGGGCTCACCGCCGAGGTCCAGCGCGTATCGGTGCGTCGGACCGCGGATATGAGTCGCTACGGCGCCATTCTGCAGAAGTTCGGCCTCGGGCTCACCCCGGACGAGTTCGACGCGCGGCAGCGGTCGGGCCGGGTGATGGGGCATGTCGGATTCGACCAGAGCATCGCCGCGCTGGCGCGTGGCCTCGAGTGGGAACTCGACAGCATCGAGGTGGACCCCGTGGAGCGTCACCTCGTCGCGGGCGCCGACAGGGCGGGCGAGCACGTCGCCGTCCCGGCAGGCACCGTCGCGGGCGTCGTCCATCGGGCGCGGGGAATTCGGGCCGGCGAGCCGGTCATCGAATTCGCCACGCACTTCGGCATTTTCGAGCCCGACGACGATGTGGCCCGCGGTGATTCCCTCACCCTCGTCGGCCGCGAGCAGACTATCGAGGTGATCGCACCGGGCGGCTACGAGAGTTTCCTGTCGACAGTGGCCATGGCCTGCAACGCTGTGTCCGCGGTCGTCGCGGCCGAGCCCGGCTTCCGCACCATCCTCGACCTCCCGGTCTCCGCCCTCGCCAGCAAGGGCGCCCGCGCGACGCGGACGTCCTGAGCACCCGGCGCGCCCCGCTTCGGGATGGAAGGGCATCGGGCACAGGTCATTCGGCGGGTTGCGAGGGGGTGGCGAGCTTCAGCGCGCCAAATCCATGACCGCCGCGCGGCAGGCCGCCCACGCGGAGGACGTGACGTCGATGAGTGCGTAGTGGTCGGTGCCCGGGAGCACCAGTAGCCGGGAGTCGTCCCCGGCATGTCGGGCTGTGGCGACGAAGCGCTGCGACTGGCTGAGTGGCACGTCGTCATCGGCGGTGCCGTGCACGCACATCGAGGGGACGCCCATCGGAAGCAATGCGCTGGGACAAGCCAGCGACCGGGCCGCGGGGTCGTCGGCCCAGGCGCCCAGGAAGTTTCGGATGGCTCCGGAGCCCAGGTCCTCCTTCAGCGCGAGCTCGAGGTCCAAAACTCCTGCCTGGCTGACGAACCCGGTCAGCGGCACAAGGGGCGAGGCTCCGGGAGAATCGGCGGGCAGCGATCCTCGACCGGCCAGCCAGCCGGCCAGCTGACCTCCCGCCGAATGCCCGATCGCGACGACTCGTGACAGGTCGAGACTGCCGACTTCCAGGGTCCGGCCGATCGTGGCGAGCCGGTCGACGGCGGCGGCAACGTCGAGACAGGTGGCCGGCCAACCGCCGCCGCCGCGGTCCGGGTCGCCGCCCACTCTCCGATATTCGATGTTCCAGGCGGCGAAGCCGTGTCGTGCCAGATCCTCGGCCGGCTCGGAGGTCAGGTCGGCACCGTAGGCCGTTCGCCAGAATCCGCCATGGATGACCACGGCAACGGGCCAGCGGCCGGGGCAGTCGGGAAGGCCGAGCGTGCCGTGCTGGCTCGGGTGGGTGCCGTAGCGCACCAACGCACGTGTCGGCATTCCACACCTCTCTCAGAGCGACCAGCGAGCCCTACGACGGCCGCGAAGAATCACGCAAGCGATCGATCAGGAAGCCGAGCCCGACAGTGCCCCCGGTGCCCCGGCTGTTGCCGATGAAGCGGCGGACGACGTCCAGATGGTTCAGTCGCCAGCGCGTGAGGCCGGCGATGAACACATCGAGCTGCGCGCCCAGATAGCGGCGCTGCCGGCGGTGGGTGCTGTCGTCGTCGTGCCGGTCGGCCACGATCTCCAGCAGAGCTGCCACGGGAGCGTGGCGAACGCCGGCCAGCAAGGTCGCCAACTGGTCCGACTGTGCCGCGCTCACTCCCTGCAATCGAGGCCGGAACTGCTGGAAGGCGTCCACCGCGAGATGCTGTAGGGCGCTCTCTGTCGTCAGCATCAGTTCGAGCACGGCATTGGCACGCTTCAACCGATCGACCGCGTTGTCGAACTCCGCCAGACGGGCGGACTGCAGCGCGAGCTCGAGGTCGAGCAGGATCTGCGAAACCCACAGTTCGGAGGTCTGGTGGACGACCAGGAAGTACCTCTCGTCGCTCCAAGCAAAACGGTCGTCGCCCGCGAACAACGGCTGAACAGCGCCGAGCAGCTCGTCGAGGTGAAGGTAGTCCGCGTAGCTGAGACGCTTTTTCCCGGGCTTGTTCTCGGCCTTCTTCTCGGCATCGACGTGCTGACTCTGCTGCGCGGGAGCGGTATCGGAAGGTGTCGACGTGGTCCCACCGTGTCGCACATACGCGCAGATACCACCGAGGGCTTCGAACCACAGCCGGCTGAGCTCCGTCATCGCCGCGCGATCGAGCTTGGATGGCGCCCATGTCCACTGGGCGTGCAGGCGCGGGCCGCCGTCGCTGTCGACGGTGACCGCATTGACGGCCGCGGTGTGCGCCAGTGGCATTGCGCGACCGGCGTTGCCGTTGTCGGTGAACAACGAACCCCAATAGCCGAGCCGCCAGACATCATCCTCAGCCGAAGCGTCGAGCACCGGCACGCCCAGGCGCCCCAGATAGTTGAATCCGATCGGCGGGTCGGAGCCGCCCAGGTCGACATCGGTGTTCAGGTAGCGCAGCAGACCGTAGGTCACTGGGTTCGGGAGCGCACGAAGTTGCTCCTCGGCGTCACGGATCACCACACCCAGCGCTGTCTCGCCGGCCGCTACCTGCGCCCACGAGAGCCCACCCACCGCCAGCGACACCGGGTATTTGGTCGTGAACCATCCCACGGTGCGCGACAGGTCGACATCGGGGGCCAGCTCCTCCTCGCGCCCGTGGCCCTCGACGTCGATGCCGATCGGCGTGCTGCCGCTGCCCGAAAACTCCGTCCACGCCAAGGCGTACGCGATCAGCAGGATCTCGTGTACCCCGGCATCGAACGCGGCCGGCACCTCACCGAGGATCGTGCGGGTGGTTTCGGCGTCCAGTGACACCTCCATGTGCTCGGCGGTGGCGAACGTATCCTCGGGCTGCACCGGCGGGATCGCGGCGGGGATCGCCGCCACCTTCCTCCAAGCGGCCGCCTGCCCGGCGATTTCCGGGCGGTGCGCGTACTCGGCCAGCAGCGATGCCCACCGGGCGAACGACGTCCCGGCTGTCGGCAACGTGACCTGTTGCCCCGCACGGTGTTGCGCCCAGGCGATGTTGAGGTCGTCCAGCAGAATCCGCCACGAGACCACGTCGACGGCCAGATGGTTCACTATCAGCACCAACTGGCGGGTGGACGCAACCCACAGCGCGCTGAGCATCACCCCGGCGGCCGGATTCAACCGAGATTGCGCCTTCGTCAGCTCCTCATCGGACAACTCGTCGACCGCTTGCAGACAAGCGCTCGCATCCACCGACCCCGCCTCGGGCACCCGCAGCGACCACCCACCGGCGCCGTCGTCGTCGACGCGGAGCCGCAGCATGGCATGCCGATCCAGCAAGGCCTGCACCATCACCACCACGTCGGTCTCGGTGACCTCCGCGGGCGCCTGCAGCAACGCCATCAGATTGAACTGCTCGATCGGGCCGTGAACACTGTGCAGCCAGCGCATGATCGGGGTCGCGACCACCTGCCCGACACCGTCGTCGATCGGGCCGTCGGCACTGCCGGCCGCCTCCGCCACCTCGGCCAGGCGTGCAACGGTCTGCTCGACGAAGATATCGCGCGGCCTGAACACGAGACCGGCCGTTTGGGCCCGCGCCACCACCTGCATCGATGAAATGCTGTCTCCGCCGAGGTCGAAGAACGAGTCGTCGATGCCGACGTGGTCGAGTCCGAGTGTGTGGGCGTAGATGGTGGTGAGGATTTCTTCTGTGGGATTGGTGGGGGCACGGTATTTGCCGGTGGTGTATTCGGGTGCCGGTAGGGCGCGGGTGTCGAGTTTGCCGTTGACGGTCAGCGGTAGTGCGGGAAGAGTCATGATTGCGGCGGGGATCATGTAGGTGGGGAGTTGTCGGGTGAGTCGGTTGCGTATGTCGGTGGGGTTTGCGGTGCCGGTGATGTAGGCGACGAGGCGTTTGTCTCCGGGGTGGTCTTCGCGGGCGATGACGGCTGCTTGTTCGATGCCGTCGAGTTGTGTTAGGGCGGTGCGGATTTCGCCGCATTCGATGCGGTAACCGCGGATTTTGACTTGTTCGTCGGCGCGGTCCACGTAGTGGAGTTGGCCGTCGCTTCCCCAGCGGACCAGGTCTCCGGTGCGGTACATGCGTGTGCCGGTTCCTCCGAACGGGCAGGGCACGAACCGCGTCGCGGTCAACGTGGGTCTGCGCCAATACCCGCAGCTGACTCCGTCACCGGCTACATACAACTCGCCGGGCACACCCACCGGAACCGGCCGTAGCCGTTCATCCAGCACGAAGAGTGCTGCTGTGGATACCGGTGAGCCGATCGGTGGTGTTCCGGATTCAGGTGTCAAGGGTGGGGTGAGGGTGACGCACATGGTGGTTTCGGTGGGTCCGTAGCCGTTGATGACTGTGTGTTCGGGTGCCCAGCGGTCTACTACCTGGGCGGAGCAGGTTTCACCGCCGAGTATCAGTGTCAGAGGTTCCAGGTCGTGTGGCGTGAGCATCGCTGCGGCGGTGGGTGTTTGGGTCAATACCGTGACGTGTTCGGCAGCGAGGATGTCGTGGAAGTCGTTGGGGGAGAGGGTGATCGAGTCGGGTATGACGACCAGTCGTCCGCCGTGGAGTAGCGGGCTCCAGATTTCCCATACCGAGACGTCGAAGGCGAGTGAATGGCATTGTGCCCAGACTTGTTTCGCCGCGGGTGTGGGGCTGGTGTTCAAGGTTGTCAGTAGTTGGGTGACGTTGTGGTGGGTGGTGGCTACGCCTTTGGGGGTCCCGGTGGTGCCGGAGGTGTAGAT